>NZ_JBHYKZ010000003.1:0-97414 GCF_042741995.1 Aerococcus sp. NPDC058936
CTGAGCCAGGATCAAACTCTCATGAAAGATTTTCATGAGCTTGATTGCTCATTAAAGTTTGCTGACTTATTTATAGTAGTTCTCACTACTTTTAACTGTTGGAATCAAATGATTCCATACACAATTTTTGGTTTGTCTTCTTTGTTCAGTTTTCAAAGGTCTATCTCGTTGCTTCATTAGCAACTCGTATATCATATCATCTTCATTCGATGTTTGTCAACAAAAAGTTTTTTGCTATTTTATACAAACGATGTCGTGTTGACGACTTGAATATCATATCACTTGACTTGAGGTCATATCAACAAGCAACTTTTACATAGTAACTCAAGTTTAAATCCAAGTCAATATTTATTTTTCAATAGTATTTAACGCACAATGTCGTCTCCGCTATTGGTTATTTATATTACCATCCTATTTCATCAAAGTCAATGGTTTAGAATTAAAAATATTTGACAAATTTTCCCTTCTCAACTTTTAAGTTAAGAAAAAAAGCCATGAAGTTCATCCACGACTTAATTTCTATCTATATTATTTCTTAGAAGTTTTTCTCTAACAAGTAAGAGAAATCTGTATCATCAATTTTTTCTACAAGTAAGACACCATCACCTAGAGGTAAGACAGAGGTTTTTAAATTTGGATGACCCACCACTTCCTCTAAAAGTAGGTTTAATTTTTTATGGATTTTACGCACTCGTTTTGGAATAGTGTCCAATTCATTAAAGACTGTACCACCTTGGAAGATATCGTCAATCATCAAGATGCCACCAACTTCTAGTCGGTCCATGATTAACGGGAAGAAGTCGAAGTATTTTGCTTTCGCTGAATCTAATAAGGCAAAGTCATATTTAGTTTCTAGAGTTGGCAATACATCTTTAGCGTCACCTTCATGGATAGTCACTTGGTCTGCTACACCTAATTTTTCAAAGTTAACTTTAGCAGCAGCAATCATTTTGTCATAACGATCGATGGTATCTAAGCTTCTTTCAGGATGGTCATAAACCATTAATGATCCAGAGAATCCGATGGCCATACCGATTTCTAGTATTTTCCTTGGTTGTTTAACACTTAATAGAAAATCTAAGAAAACTGCTGTTTCATGAGGGATTACTGGTACGCGGTTTTCATGAGCATAATCTTCTAATTCTTTTAGTGGTGTTGGAAAGTCATTTTGTCCAGTGCGCATGAAGTTTAATACACCTGCTTCTACTACTGGGCGGTCCATCATTTCATTTTGCACTATTTTTTCTTTCGTTTCATTTACTTGATTTGCTTGATTTGCTTCAGTCATATTTACTCCTTTAGTTGAAAAAAGTCCGGAAAGATTCCGAACTTTTTAATGCTATTTCTTTTCTTCTTCTACTTCTTCTTCAGCTAATTCATCGATATCTAACTTCTTAACTTGGATACCACGGATACGGCCATTTTCTACTGCAGTGGTCATTAGCTTATAATTTTCGATTCGGATCACTTCTTCCGCTCGGTCTTCAGGGAAGTAACCTAAAATTTCAATCATGTAACCTGCAATGGTATCTGACTCATCGGATTCTACGCTTGTTTTAAATAATTGGTTAAACTTATCGATTGGCATGATTCCATTGATGATGTAGGTAGTATCATTGATGCGTTTGTAAAGATGTGAAATTTCATCATACTCGTCTTCAATATCGCCGACGATTTCTTCGATTAAGTCTTCTAGGGTAACTAAACCAACTACACCATTATATTCATCTTTGATTATGGCCATGTGTTGGTGATTTTTCTTAAAGTCGAATAGTAAATCATCAATAAAGCTTGTTTCCGGTGCAAAGAAAGCTGGTTTAACAACGTTGGCAATTTCGATATTTTCAAAACCTACCTTACGCGCTTCACGTAAAATATCTTTTGTATGGATAATCCCAACAATGTTATCTTTATCATCTTTAAAGACTGGCACACGAGAATATTGTGAGCTTAAGATTTCATTTACGATTTCTTGGTTGTCATCTTCAATATCTACCATAAAGGTATCTGTACGAGGAGTCATTACCTCTCTAGCTAATTTGGTATCCAAGGATAATACACCTTGCATCATTTGGAACTCGTCACTATCAATTACACCTTCACGACGTGAGGAATTAATAATCCCTTGAATTTCTTCACGAGTAAATTGTTGGCTGTCTTCAGAAAACTCGAGTGGAGTGATTTTCTTCAATATATTTGTTGACGCTGTTAGCAACCATACGAAAGGTTTGAAGAATGTTTTTAACACCGAAATAATACCAGCTGATTGTCGTGCATACGATTCAGGCACTTGTAAAGCTAATTGTTTTGGATATAGCTCACCTAGTACTAATGTAAAGTATGACAAGATTAAGGTTACAGCTGCTGTAGCAATTGTCTCACCTGCTGGAATACCAGATAGATACGGTTCTAAATAAGAAACGAAGGTAGTAGACGCCGCTGCAGACGAGAAGAAACCAGCAAAAGTAATCCCTACTTGAATCGTTGATAAGAAATCATCAGAGTTTTCAAGAAGTTTTATTACTTTTTGGGATTTTACATCTCCTTCTTCTGCCATAGTTTCTAGTTTTGAATGGTTCACAGATACAAAGGCCATTTCAGCCCCTGCCAGGAAGGCATTCACCAATGTTAAAATAATAATTAATAATATCTGTCCACCTACGTTTGAGGACCCAGGATCTCCCATAATGTCGAATTCTCTCCTTTATTATATGTATGTACAATAATCTGATTTTAGTATACAACCCCTAGGTTTAAAAGGCAAGATTCAACTTATAAGTATGGTTAAAGATTGCGGATCTCATCCTGTTTCCAAGCATTTTTGATTAACTGTTTTGCAAGAATACAAAACCAAGAAAATTAAAAAAAATTGTAGAGAAAAAATATCCCTCATTTTTACAGATTCTAATTCTGTTAAATCAAAAAAGGCCCCACACGCATGCAGGTGTTTAAATATTTTAGAGATTCTTTTGATTATTGTATAGTTTTAGCTAGGTTAAAATCATTAGCATATATGTCAGCTGAAGCGTAACGCGTATCTTCGAAAACAGTGAATGAATCCACTTGGTCCACACCTTTGAATACTTGAGAACCTTGCGCTATTTTTTCTAATAAAATATCTAAGTTGAAGTCTTTATCATCGTAAGCTTTGATGTAATTTTGTACGTGAGGTACATCAGTTAAGGCGAATGGATGGTCCACTGGTACCTAAATTGTAGGGATTTCGCTTACGTAGAATTGAATATTCGACGTACTTTTAGATGCTGCCCATGCAAAACCTTGTACATTACCTGCAACAATTTTCGCAACCTTCTAACCTTACTATAATCTTTAGCATGATTTTGCCATTCTTATGTTATAATTGGGTCGAATATGAATATAATGAAAGAGCGAGGTCATACATATGAACATCCGGGAACTAAGTATCAAGCGGGAGGACGTTAAATATGTCACCGAGGCGAATACCTTACAAGAAGCCTTAGACATTATGAAAGAATATAATTTCCGGTCCCTGCCGATCTTAAGTCAGTCCGGAACGATGTATCGCGGAAACATTTACCGACAACACATTTACAAGAGACTTTTAAATGGCGAGTCTTTAGACGTATCGGTTACCCACCATTTAAAGAATGCAACGAAATACATCTATACCAATTCAACCCTTTTCCAAACCATCTTTGCCATTCGGGACCTACCTTATATCAGTGTCTTGAACGAAGACCATACCTTCTATGGCATCCTGACTCACCGTGCTTATGAGCGCGGTTTGTTCAAGGCTTGGTCTTTGGATGAGGACGGTTTTGTCTTAACGATTCAAGCAAACCAAGAAGACCAAGGTGCTTTAGCAGTCATTTCCCGTATTATCGGTCGCTTTGCTTCTATCAATACGGTGGTTACGACTGTTGATCCGAAAACTGACTTATCGAATATCATCATTTCATTAAAAGGTGACTGTTCACATCAATCGCTTGAGAAAATTATCTCAAGGATTGAACGGAAGAATTATAAGATTCTTTCTGTTGGTAATACTAAATCAATCGCCTTAAGCTAAGGTGTGCATTTAGACACAAGAAAACCTAGCCCTTTGACTACCGTAATGGCGTCAATGGACTAGGTTTTTCTTTGCTTATATAATGATTGTTTTTATTTTAAAGATTGCCTTGTAAAAATGGATTGGTCGCCTTTTCCTGACCAATTGTAGTAATTTCACCATGTCCTGGAAGAACTTGCAATTCATCCGGTAAGGTCAACAGATGACGCTTGATACCACTAATTAATGCATCTTTGTCACCGTGATCTAAGTCAGTTCGGCCAATCGTCCCTTTGAATAAGGTATCGCCAGCAACGACGAAGCCGTCTTCCTCAAAAATATATACAACGGATCCTGGGGAATGCCCTGGTACGTGTGCAGTTTTAAAAGTGAAGCCAGCAACGGATTGTTGCCCCATTTTGTCCCAATAATGGGTATGGGTTTTAGGTATTCTGGTTTGCTTGTCTTTCAACCAGTCGGCTTCGATGATATGTTGCCATACATCAATGTTATACCGCTCGCGAATGTCTTCTACGGCACCGATGTGATCGAAATGGGCGTGGGTCAAGAGAATCGCCACTGGATTTAACTGGTTTTCTGCGATCAGTTCTTCAATTGTTTCTGTTTGGTCCCCAGGATCAATGATCAGTGTATCCTTGTTGTCTTTGACGATAAAGTAAGGATGTTCTTGGACAGGTCCTACTGTTAATTGATATACATGCATCCGTTATCCCTCCACCTTTATTAGACGGTCACATAGTGTCTTTCTTTACATATTTTAGCAATCAACCCTCTAAAGGACAAACAATTACCCTTCCATCAATTTTCTGAAGTTTAGGCGTTTGTCTAAGTAGTAGAATAATGGTGCGGTGATCCCCATAATGATGATTTCACTTAAGAACGTAGTAAAGTATGTCAACCAGAATGGAAGTTGGATCACCCAGAATAATTCTAGCGCGATGATGAAGATCATGACTGAGAAGACCAGACTGAGGATGATCATGCGTTGTTTGGTGTCTTTAGCGAATCTGAATAGGTACTCGGCCACTAAGAATGATAGCAAAGTGTGCAGTGTCCCAAATACGATATCGTAAATACCTAGAGATGCCGAGAACATTAGGTTAGATAGGAAGACCCCCAATACGACGCCCCATTTATAGTCTTTGTGAAAAACGGCTAAGTGGTTCAAGCCCTCTGATACGCGGAATTGAATGGCGCCGAATCCTAAAGGTTGAACGAAATACATCAAAACGATGTAAATCGCGGTGATCATAGCTGAGTTCACCAGTTTTCTTGTTTTCATAAAAATGCCTCCTAGTTTTTTTCTGTTGGATGGTTGCGAACAACAGTTATAAAAATACAGTAACTTTGACAATAATACAAGATAGGAATAGCGCTATTTTGCCTATAAAAAAGCAGTGACTGACTTTTTTGTCAATCACTGCTTTTTGTTGTACTACCTATTCTTTACCTGAGTTTTCATCAGAATCTTGTTTAGTTGAAGGGTCTTTTGTTGCTTGGTTGACCTCTTCTTCGAATAAGTAACTTGATTCTTCTACATATTCTTCTCTTGATTCTACCTCTTCAACCACAATATTGTCGGTTTGTTGATCTTTTAATTTTGATCGTTTGATCAAACGCGGGTTTACCCGTTTAGACCAGAAACCGCCGTGGATATATTTGGCATCATAAGATAGGTAGAATGCTTTGGGGTCAATTTCATCAATAGTCCGGTGCAAATAGATTTCATTTGACCGCGGTGTCAGGATCGTTAAGATCAACCGGTCACCGTCACGGCCGTAACCTACTTGAATGGTTACCCCGTAGCCACGTTCACGTAAGGCGTTAGCTAGAGTATGGTCGTCATTTTGCACGTAAACTTCGACTACTGAGTAGCCCAGCGCGAGCTTGCTTTCAATCATCATCCCGCAATAAATCCCTACACCGAATCCTAATGCGTAGACGATTAGGTAAATTGGATTTGATAGGTATTGCATTACCATGGATAGCCCTAATGTATAAACCGTTACCTCTACAACGGCTATGATTGGCGCAATTTTTTGATAACCACGCATGGTCAATAGGGTCCGAATGGTATTCAACATGATGTATATCAAGTTGATGAGAAAGATTTGTAGTAGTAAGCTCCAATCCATAGACTCATCCTTTCATTTATTGCTAGATTATTTAGTTGATGACGGGTCTAATCGTTTCTCAATTAGTCCTAACAACCAGTCAGCTAGGATTGACATAAGTGAGATTGGAATAACTGCTGCGATGATGATTGATGTACCATCTGAAGCATTTACACCACGTTGCAAGACGTCACCAAGTCCACCGGCACCAACGAATGTACCGATTGTAGAAATCCCGATACCTGTAATAAAGGCATTACGGATACCACCCATGATCACTGAAAGTGCTAGTGGCAGTTCAACTTTATAAATCACTTGCCAAGGGGTCATCCCCATCCCTTTACCAACATCTACCATTGTATCATCTACACTGATAACACCGGTATAAGTATTTCGTAGAATTGGTAAGATTGAGTATAGGAAAATGGTAAATACAACCAAGTTAGGTCCTAGACCCATCACTAACATCACTACTGAAAGTAAAGCTAAGTTCGGCACAGTTTGAATAATATTGGCTAAACCTAAGATAAAGCCAGACGTTTTACGTTTGTGGGCGATAAAGAAACCTAATGGTACGGCCACCATGATTGCAAAGACTACCCCGTAAGAGGTCATCAATAGTTGGCGGAAGAATTGGGATAATAGGTACATCCCATTTTGCTGGAAGTAATAAACGATTTGCTCAAATAAGTTTAATTGTGTAACGTCCACCATTATTCTTCACCTCCTAAATTATCTTGCGACACTGGTTCAATAAAGGGTTCTGCATCTTCGAAATAGTTATTTTCTTCTAAAAAGCGTTCTGCCACGATTTGTGGTTCAAGTAAGTATTGGTCACTTTGGAAGTTTAGTTCTTGCATCGTTTCGTCAGAAATTGTATTAGCTAATTTTTGGAAGATACCATCCAATTCTGGAAACTCCTCGCGCGCTTCATTAGTTGCAACTGGTGCCCCATCATATGGTGGGAAAAGACGTTTATCATCCTCGAGTACAACTAAGTCTTCGGAAATAATTCGACCATCAGTAGAGTAACCTAATACAACGTCTACTTCACCAGAAGATACCGCTGAATAAACCAAACCGATTGTCATTGGGTATAATTCAGAAAATTCAAAGCCGTAAACTTCTTTGAAGGCATCGTAACCATCCCCTTCACGGTTTAACCAAGTATTATCTACCCCAACTGAAAATTCGTCAACGTACTCTTCTAGATCAGATACCGTTTCTAAACCATATTCTTCTGCATCTTCACGGCGAACCATGAAGGCATATGTGTTGGCAAAACCATAACCAGGTGTATACCAATGCATATCGAATTGCGACTCGAATTCTGATACAACTGTATCTAAGGCCACCTCTGGATCAGTTTCAGCTTCCAAACCTAATTCACCTGTTAGTGATGTCCCGGTATAGTTTACCGCTGATACATTGGCATCACCTGTTTCAAGCGCTTGATGGTTCATCGTTGATGACCCTAAATTAGGAATAATATTTGTTGGTGCATCCGTATAATGGTTAACCATACCTTCAACGATATGCCCTAAGATTAGACGTTCTGTTGTTGACCCAGAAACAATGGAAATCCCGTTTTCAGATGACCCACCTAATCCAGGTAATGAACAAGCTGTTAAAATAATTGTCGATAAGACAGCAACAATGGATGTCTTAAGATATTTCATTTTACGCAAGTGATTCATCTCCTTTCTTAGAAGAGGTTGTTGGTGTAACCCATTCCTCTATTCGTGCCATCACTAAATCAACAACGACCGCAAGGATGGTTACAGGAATCGTACCACCTAAAATTAAGTCTGGTCTAAATAGGTTCAATCCATTAAAAATCATGTCCCCTAGACCACCACCACCGATATAAGAAGCTAGTGTTGTCCATGCGATAACGTAAACAGTTGATAGACGGATACCGGCCATAATAACTGGTACCGCAAGTGGTAGTTGTACTTGGCGAATAATTTGCATTCGTTTCAACCCCATCCCTTTAGCGGCATCTAATAAGTCTGGGTTTACGTTTGACATCCCTAAGTATGTATTACGGAGAATCGGTAATAGCGAGTAGATAAATAAGGCGACAATTGCCGGCACCTTACCAACACCTAGGAAGGGAATCATTAAAGCTAAAAGCGCTAGCGTTGGAATTGTTTGCATAACTGACACAATAGAAATCACGACATTGGCTACCTTTGGTACTTGTGAAAGGAAGATACCTAAAGGTACAGCCACAATAACACCTAATCCTAAGGAAATCAGGGACATGTAAATATGCTCCCAAAGTAGGCGAATGACTTCACTACCTTGGCTGGCAATAAACTCTTGCATTATTTATCAGCTCCTTCAGTAGTCGCATCAACTGGGTGAACTGCTGGTGATTCTGCATTTTCAAATACGGGTTCATCAGTTAACTTGTCAATTTCTTCCTCGTCACCCCAAATTGAGTTGTAAACAAGGTTTACTAAGGCTGAACGTGTAACCAGTCCAGTCAAACGACCAGCACGGTCAACAACCGGCATGTTTGGAATACGCCCTTTTAGAATTTGTGTTGTTGTATCTTGCACTAAGGCATCTTCATATACTGGACGTAGATTTGTATGCATTACGTCAGCTACCGATAAGCTTGTGTTTGCACCACGTGAAACCACGTCATTTAATGTTAATAACCCTTTTAAGTGGTGGTCATCATCGATAACAAATAATGAATCGACATGGTTGTCACGCATGATGGTAATGGCTTTACCTAAAGACATACCTAAAGTAGCTGTTAACGGTGTAGTAATCATAATTTCTTTTACCGTAATGAAATCAGTTTGCGCTTGCATTAAGCGGTCTTCACCTAAGAAACCACGTACATGTTCATTAGCAGGGTTTCGTAAGATTTCATCTGGTGTATCATATTGAATCAAGTCACCTTCATGCCATACCGCAATACGGTCAGCTAAGTTTAGGGCTTCATCCATATCATGTGTTACGAATACGAAAGTTGAACCAAATTCTACTTGTAGTTCTTTTACCAATTCTTGTAATGCATCACGGGTAATTGGGTCTAAGGCACCAAATGGCTCATCCATCAAAACGATTTTTGGATTGGCTGCTAAGGCACGAATAACCCCGATACGTTGTTGTTGTCCACCTGATAACTCGCTTGGGTAGCGGTCTAAGTATTCTACAGGTAATTCAACACGGTTCATTAAACGTTCTGCGATATCTCTGTTCTTCTTCTCATCCCATTTTAGTAAGCGAGGTACCGTTACGATGTTGTCGTATACAGTCATATGTGGCATTAATCCTGTTTGTTGGATTACATAGCCAATTCCGCGGCGTAATTCTACTGGATCTTTTGAAGTTGTTGCTTCGCCGTCAATCAGAATTTCCCCGCTTGATGGATCGTGCATACGGTTAATCATCCGTAGCGCTGTTGTCTTACCAGAACCCGAAGTCCCAATGAAACATACAAACTCACCATCATCAATTGTCAAAGAGGCATCTTTTACAGCGGTTGTGCCCCCTGGATATACCTTTTCGACATTTTTGAATTCTATCATTACTTAATCCTCCTAATTTTTGCCTTTTTATAGAAAAAGTCTCTTTTAACTCTATCAAAATTTGAAAAGATGACCAAATATATATCGATTTATTGGACAAAAAGGCGACAAATCCACTTTTGTAAGAAGTTAACTTTACAATAACATTGTATAAGTTATAAGGAATTGTTCGCCTTTTTAATGACTAAAAATTGAATTTTTAAATATACAATTTTTGTATACTTGAAATGTAAAAATAGTGAAAACTGTTCTATCTAGTATTTATTATGCGAAAAGATGGTTGAGTTTCATCTTTTACTAGTTACGCTTCAATGATGACAGTTGCGGTCGCATAGTGGTCGGTATGGCTGATGGTGATATGAATCGGACTTGTGACCTTATTGCAAATAATGAGGGGTTTACGTTGGTCATCGTTAGAGACTTCAATATCGTGAAAATGCAGCTGACTTGAAATACCTGTTCCGTATGCTTTGGCGAAAGCTTCTTTGGCGGCCCAACGGCCAGCAATAAACTCTATCTGCCGTTTTTCATTATGAATCTCTTGATAAGTGCTCAGTTCTTGATCTGTGAGTAATTTACCGACAAAACGTGCGTTGTTGGCAATCGCCTCCTTAATCCGTGCAGTTTCAACTAAATCTGTTCCTAAACCAATAATCATGGGACCTCTTCCTATCATCTATTAAATAACTATTTACTTATATTTTAGCCTATTTATCACAAAACTGCACCTTTATGAGAAGCAAAAAAACAGGCAAATGAAGTTATTTAACCTCACTTACCTGTTTGATTGGGTCGAAAGTCTTTAAGGGTTTGAATGCGAGTCTTTTAAACCTTGCACTATCATCGGGCATCAAACGTCAGACTCGGTCGACACTTCACAAAATACGCTAAACACTTACAGTGCTTGTTCGGCTTTTGTTCCAGCACGTTACAAGTCTAAACGACTTTTGTAACAGCTTACTAACGAATTTTAAATTCTGCTGATTTGCCTTTTGATTGTTTGTTACCACCGTTTGATTTTTTACGGTCATAGTTGTTACGGTTTTTGTCTTTAGCGTTACCTTTGTAGCCACCTTTTCGGTCACCTTTGTAGCCGCCGCCTTTACCGTTACGGTCACGGTTTCCGCCACCATTGTTTTTGCGGTTTGACGCATTACGGTGGAAGTTACGTTTGTTACGATTTGGTAATGGACGTTCTGGTGTGATTTCTACTTTTACAGAAGAAGGATCTTTCACTAATGAACGAACTAATGCTAAGGCAATTTCGTCTTCAGTATAGTTTTCTGATAAGTAAGTAATCGCATCTTGGTACATGTCTGTATTGTCAACTTCAGTTAACTCTTTAACGATTTCAACTACATTTGCTAATTGGCCACGGAAGGCTTCTTGTGTCGTAGGTGGACGTAGGGCAGACATTTGTTTCTTGGTTAGATCTTCAATTGTACGTAAGTAAGACATTTCGTTACCTGTAACGAATGTTACTGACATACCTTCTTTACCAGCACGACCTGTACGACCAATACGGTGAACATATGATTCAGGGTCTTGTGGAATATCGAAGTTGTAAACATGTGTTACGCCTGAAATATCTAAACCACGTGCAGCAACGTCTGTCGCTACTAAGATATCTAATTTACCATTTTTGAAGTTACGTAAAACACCTAAACGTTTATCTTGGCTTAAGTCACCGTGGATACCTTCAGCTGAGTAACCGCGTTCAATTAATCCACGTGCCACTTCGTCAACGCGACGTTTTGTACGAGCGAAAACGATTGACAATTCAGGATTATGCACATCGATAAAACGTGTTAACAAGTCGAATTTTTCGTAGTCTTTGCAACGTGTGTAATATTGATCAATTAAGTCCGCAGTCATTTGTTTGGTTTTGATATGAACAGTTTCTGGGTCTTTCATGAAGTTATCCGCAATACGTTTGATTTCTTGCGGTACTGTTGCAGAGAAAAGTAGCGTTTGGCGTTCTGTTGGTAATTCACGAATAATAGATTCGATATCTTCAACAAAGCCCATTTTCAACATTTCGTCTGCTTCATCTAATACCAATGTTTCCACATTGTTTAATTTCAATACACCACGTTTGATAAGGTCTAAGATACGACCTGGTGTACCAATTACAACTGGTGGGTTTTTCTTCAATAATTTGATTTGGTGTCCGATTGACGCACCACCGTATACAGTTGTTGTGTGGATACCTTTAAATTTACCAAGGCGGTATAATTCTTCACCTGTTTGCACAGCTAATTCACGAGTTGGTTCAATAATTAGGGCTTGTACACCACCCGTTTCATGAACTTTTTCTAGTAATGGCAAACCAAAAGCGGCTGTTTTACCAGTACCTGTTTGGGCTTGTCCAAAGACATCTTTCCCCTCAAGTGCCATTGGAATCGTTTGTGCTTGGATGGGTGTTGCTTCCTCAAAACCCATCTCTTCGATCGCGCGAAGCAGTGGCTTTGATAGATTCATTTCATTAAATTTCATCTAGTCTCTCCTTTTTCTACTTGAGTGAACTATTTATCTCTGTGAAAAAGCTTTCCACATAACAAAAATAGCCGAGTATGCCAAATGCATCAGGCTCGACTATTTCCAACTGATATTGATTACTTTAGTAGCAGAATCTCCGCTACTCCTCTAAACATACTCAAGCTAGGATACTATAGCACATCTAAAGGCGAGGTACAAACGAAAAGCACAAATCTCACTAGAGTTTAATATTAGTGGTGAAGGGGCTTAAGGTTTATTATTCTTCAGGTGAAGCGATTCTTAAAGCTTCCACCACCTCAATTAAGCCCATCCCATTACTTGCCTTCACTAAGACCTTGTCCTCTGGCTGCAAAATGGCTTTAACTTGTTCAATCAAGGCTTCCTTGTCTGACTCAATATAGGTAATTAAATCTGGATGCATCCCCTTTTCGAGCAAAGCATCCACTAGGGGTTTGATGCGCGGTCCATATAAAAAGACATGCTTGAAGGTATTCAAACCAATCACAGTAGCAATCTCTTTATGCAATTCATCAGAGAAAGCACCCAGTTCTAACATGTCTCCCAAGACTAAAATCTTTTGAGACATGCCTTTTGAAGCAATTGCTGAGAAGTTGCGGATGACAGCTTTCATGGCTGAAGGGCTGGCATTGTAGGTATCGTTCAAGATTTGCGTATCTAAAATGCCTCGCTCCCACGAACCACGATCAGGCGTAATTGAAAACTCAGCTAAATTAGGACGAACTTGCTCCAGTGATAAACCAAATGAGTAAGCAACCCCTAAGGCATATAAGGCGTTCTGTACATTATAGCCACCTGATAAAGGAATTTCCATTTTTAATTCAGGTGACAAATTGGTATAGAAGGTCGATTGGAATTGGTCCATCATCACATCAAAAGCGAAGATATCTTGATCATCATTTAAGCCTACTGTTAAAGTCGATTGCTTTAAATCGGTTGGCATTTGGTCGACAATTAAAGGCTCGTCCCCTGGATAAATAAACGTCCCTTCTTCTTTCAAGCCATCTAAGATTTCCAACTTAGCCTTGGCAATATTTTCCCGTGACCCTAGGAATTCGATATGGTTTTCCCCAATCATTGTAATGACCACAACATCCGGTTCCGCCAATTTACTCAAGAAGGAAATTTCACCAGCACCTGACATACCCATTTCTAGGACAATAACGTCTGTATCTTCTGGCATATCTAGGATGGTTTTAGGTAAACCAATATCATTGTTGTAATTTCCGTTTGTCTTGTGGACTTTCAAGGCCGTCGATAGGGCTTCTGCCGTCATATCTTTGGTAGTTGTCTTCCCAGAAGAACCGGTAATCCCAACCACTTTGGGCTTAATCCACCCTAGGTATGCCTTGGCAAACGCCTGCATAGCAACCAGGGTATCTTCTACTTGAATAATTGGAAAACCAACAGGCGCTTCATTGGGGTCGTTGGACCATAAGGCCGCAACCGCCCCGTTCTCAATGGCTTTATCAATATAAGAATGGCCATCTGTCGCACCTTTCAAGGGTACAAACAGGGCACCTGGGGTAATTAATCGTGAATCGAATTCGACTGAATCAATTTCTGTAAACCGAGCTGTTGATGTGAAATCAATGGCCTCAACAGCTTTTACGATATCTTTAATTTGTGTGGGTTTCATACTTGCCTCTCTAACTATTAAAGGTCGCTCATTCTTGCATCCAGCGCCTTAGCTGTAATCGCTTCTGTGATTTAGTAACTATTTAGACTACTTATTTAAGGTATCCTATCAGACTTGCTACAGTGACTAGAGTGACTGCTGAATACTTTGTTTCTTATTATAGCGACTTAATCCTAATTGAATCAATTCTTCTAATAAATCAGCGTAAGATTTGCCGCTCGCTTCCCATAAAGCTGGGTACATCGAGAATTGGGTGAAGCCTGGTAAGGTGTTGACCTCATTAATATAAATTTCACCAGTTTCAGTTAGGAAAAAGTCCGCCCGCGATAAACCTGACCCGTCTAAGGCTAGGAAAGCCTTACGTGCATAGTCTTGCAATTTCGCCACCGTTGGCTCGTCAATCGCTGCCGGAATGATCATCTCAGTGGTATTTTTCAAGTATTTCTCTTCATAGTTGTAGAAACCTTGCCCTTTTGCTAATTCACCAGGTACTGAAACGAAAACTTCGTCGTTCCCCAAGACTGCCAGTTCCACTTCACGCGGATTTTGAACGCTGGTTTCAACTAAAACACGGCGGTCATAACGGAAAGCTAAGGTTAAGGCTGCTAATAATGAAGCATCATCATTCGCTTCAGATATCCCAACGCTTGACCCCATATTAGCTGGTTTCACAAATACTGGGTAGGCCAGTTCACTGGTTACTTTTTCAATAGCTACTTCCTGGTTTTTCTCCCATTCATATGAAGTTAAGGTCACAAATGGCACTTGCGGTAAGCCCGCTTGGTTGAACAAGTGTTTTGAGACAATCTTATCCATACCAGCTGCCGACGCTAAGACGCCTGCACCAACGTAAGCCACGTTTAAACTCTCGAATAAACCTTGAATGGTCCCGTCTTCCCCGTTTGGTCCGTGTAGTGCTGGGAAAACAATTTGGTCAGCGCCTTCTAGCAAAACATCAGTAGGCACGATCGCTTGGCCCACTTGGTCTAGCTGAAAGTTTACTTGCGCATCTGGTTTTTCTGTCATGTTGGTACCTTTAAACCAGTGGCCTTGGCGGTCAATATATACCGGTGTTACGCTATGGCGATCGTATTGAATATTTTGCATGATGGCTGTTGCAGTTAAGATAGAAATATCATGCTCCGCACTTTTTCCACCGAATAAAACGATAATTTCCATGAAAATTCCTCCGTCAATTGTCTGTCGTATTAAAATCTATCAGTTTTTTATGCTTGGAAGTCCCAAGTTTCTGTTGTTAAATCATAGGTGAGTCTGCCAAATAATAAATGCAAGGCCTTGTCTGTTTCAACAAAACGCGGGTTATCTTCAGCGAGGTATACGCGAAATTCACGTTTGTTGGCGCCGACATGATCAGCCCCTTCAAAGGTAATCACGATACCGTCGTGACTTAACCGTGCTAGATGACCCAAAATTGGCTTGGTCGGTATGGGGACTGGCTTGACTGTTTTTATTACCGTCTTCTTACGGAATAAAAACATGGGCTTTTGCTCCTGTAAGTCTTCAGTCACTTTCTCAGCTAAGACGTAGCCTAGTTGTCTGAAGAAGTCATGAATGTCTCGGTAGTACATTTTAGTTGTTGGGTATGAATTGGGATAGGTTGAACCAAAAAAGGTAAATCGGTTACCCAACTTATAAAAAGTCGGCTGGTTCAACGGTGCATCCGTATGGCCTAAAAATAAGAGCTCCGCAATTTCCTGGTCAGATAGCTGCTGGAATAGGGATTCATATTTAAAATCAATCCATTTGGTATGGGATTGGACTTCGTTAGCTTGGCCATCAATAAATTCTCTCACAGCCTCGTGTCCGCTCACTATATGGAAACGGGTAAATTCATCAAAACGACCTAAATGGTTTGGATTCTTGATGAGTAACAAGTTATTTGGTACTGTATTTACCGCACTTGTAAAATATTTCAAACCCACACCTAATGATTGTACCTGATTCGAGATAGGGTTTGTAAAAATGTATATATAGTCATTTGTCACAGCTGTGCACCTCTTATTCCAGTAAATATTTTATCAAATTACGTTTCAAAACACTATCTTTCGTCAGATAAAAGCTTTAAAATACCAATGATTGATAGTCAAATCTTTAAGGAGGCTTTTCAACATGCACTTGATTGCATCTCCATTGCAAAAACAATTTTACACTTATTTACCTAAATCACCAATATATAAACAGTATTCTGTCGCAGATTTACCAATTTCTTATCATAATCTGGTCAACCAACAAAATGGCGGCTATACCTCACACAGTTACGTGGCAAGCAAACGGCCAAGTCGAGACGCGCTTACCGCCGTCTACATTCCTTATATCGCTGGTATGTACGAACAGAAACCAGGCGCCGATTACCACATCCCGTCCATCACTAGGCAAAATGACTTCGTCCACCGACCTAATATTCCAGATACAGGGATGATCTTTTACGAAGACCACGACCGCGTCGCCTATTTCGACTTTAGTCAAGTCAGCGACAAAGGCGAACCGGCCATTGCCTATATGGATGTCGGTTTAGGCCAAGTCAGCATTTTAGCGCCCGACTTCGCTAGCTTTTTAGACTTATTCGAACACCGGTTTTTAGGACTACCAGCACCAACATTAGTCTCCTATCACCGGGTGAATGCAGCCATCTTACAAGCCAATTCATTCGAGGAAATTGCCGATCTACTCGCAGACTACGGCCAACTTTTAGGGCAAGAATGGCAAAATGACTGGCAAAACTTGCTGGCTCATTTCGGTACAAAATCCTTCGACCAATTCCAAACAGCCTTGAACACATACAGCCAAGGCCACAAATCAATTTTATCCTTATAGGACGCTATTCAAAAAAACGGCTAACCCTTTCAACTGGGCTAGCCGTTTTTTGTTTCTATTATCTTATCATTATTGGTATGTACTATTGAAATAATGATTGCACTTCAGCTGGCGCCTCTCCGAAAGCCACTGTTTCGGTTAAATTCCCTTGGACAATCCACCGTTGGGTCAAATCAGCTGTACACGTCATCAAGGTGATAATAGGATCACCCGTCATTTCTTGCGAAATATATTGCACTTGATCAGGATTCACTGCTTCAACGAAGAAAGTCTCGTATACGTAAACGTTGGTCAAATCTGTCAGGTAAATTTTATCCCCAACCGTCACTGAATCCGAAATGTTATTCAGTAAGATATCTGTCCCGTAGCCGATATGGTGGCTAGTCAAGGTATAATTCCCTTGGCCCATAACTTGGTCTGGAAACATGGTCCCTGCACCCGACACCATAGCCGCATCAGACATGCCTTTAATGACCGCGGTATTTAAATTGGCATTAGGGATAGCGACAGCACCCAAAATATCCAAGTCTGCATTTCCAGATTCAATATCTGACCGCACTTGGTTGACTTCTGCCGCCGACACATTGCGGACCTCATTGAAATCAAACTGGCCATTTGACTGGTCCGACGCATTTTCTTGTAACTCTTCTGCCGTATAATTTGCTACCGCCACATCCTGCTGGTTTAAATACGCCTGAACCACTGGCCAAGCTTGGCTGACCATAATGACTATCCCAATCCCCAATAATATCAGTCCTAAAAACCGGCGAAAGCCCAATCTTCTCATCACTAGACACCTACTTCCAATTCACATTAAGCTCTAGACTCATTATCCCACATTTTACAACCATCCGCTATCCAAGCCTTTATCATAAATTCCATCCACAGACAGAATTTTGACTTTCCAACAACTTATTCACACCATTTGAAAAATACCACCCTTATTTATCAAGTTTTCAACTGTTTTTGCACAAGTTTCCCACAACTTGTTGATAAGTATTCAGACGTTTACACAGATTTTACACAAAAATACCCCCATTTACCCACATACTTATCCACAAATCCACAGACTCATACACAAAATGCAGAAAAAAGGACACTTTTACCTTACAAAGTGTCCTTTTTCCTATTATACTGTGGATGAAGGTGGTTTTAACCACACATATCCACTGAGTCATGAAACTTATCCCCATTTTGAAAATACTTGTACTATCGGGTTCCAAAAGTCAGCATTATCCGACACTTCCCAAAATACGCCAATTACTTGCAGTAATTGTTTGGCTTTTGGTCCAGCGCGTCAATTCTTAGCGACTTTTGTCACATCTCTTATGTTAAATACTGTATTCACCAATCCGGTTCCAATTCTTGTCATGTAAAATTATGCGAGCAGGTACCCCAACGGCCGTCGCATAGGGTGGCACATCATGAATCACAACTGCATTGGCCCCGACTTTGGCATGGTGGCCAATTGTGACATTACCTAAAACAGTGGCGTTAGCACCCACTTCAGCGTCATGTTGGATGGTCGGATGGCGTTTTGCCCCTTTGTCATTGCCAGTCCCACCTAAAGTGACCCCGTGGTACAACTTGACCCGGTCGCCAACAATAGCTGTTTCCCCAATGACAACGCCCATGCCGTGGTCGATAAAGACGTTTTCCCCAATTTGGGCACCAGGATGGATTTCAATCCCCGTGTCCTTTCGGGTGGCTTCTGCCATTTTCCGGGCACCATAATAGTCTTCTTGTAAATACAAGTCCCGCTCGGCGATATGGCGGACCACTGCCTGAAAACCTGGATATAGAAAGACTTCTTCTAAGGAATGGGGCGCTGGATCATGGTCATAGATATATTGAGCGAAGTCGCGGTGGGCTTCGTTTAATTCATCACTCAGCATGCCCATCACCGAATTGGCCGGTTGATAGGTAACGTTCACCTGAATCTGGTAATACGGTGACAACAACCTTACCTTTACCTAACTCTTTAGCGAGTGCTTTCGCCGCTACATAGTTAGCACCTGAAGAGAAACCAGCGAAAATTCCTTGAGAAGTCGCCAATTCTTTGGCTGCCGCAATCGCATCTTCATTTGAAACAGTCGCTACTTTGTCTAAAATAGATTGATCTAAGACTTTAGGAATAAAGTTGGCACCTAATCCTTGAATCTTATGAGGGCCTGCCTTACCTTCAGTTAATAGCGGTGAATCACTTGGCTCACCACCCCAAATAACAGTAGCTGGATTCTTCTCTTTTAAGACATGACCAACACCTGAAACCGTACCACCAGTACCGATACCAACCACAAAGCCGTCAACATTCGGTAAGTCAGCTAAGATTTCTTTGGCAGTTGTTTCCTCGTGGGCAGTCACATTGGCTCCGTTTGTAAATTGACCAAAGACCACACCATTACGTTCAGCCGCAACTTTTTCAGCGGTTTCACCAGCCAATGCCATACCACCAGATTTATCTGTCAAAATCAGTTCCGCACCGTAAGCTTGGATCAATTGACGACGCTCGATACTCATTGATTCTGGCATCACAATCACGACATTAATGCCTAAAGCCGCACCAACCATAGCTAATCCAACACCCGTATTACCAGAAGTTGATTCAACAATCGTTCCGCCAACTGATACTTTGCCTGAATCCAACAAGTCTTGGACAATGTATTTTACTGGACGGTCTTTTACCGAACCTGATGGATTATTCTTCTCTAACTTAACATAGATATCGGCAGAATCTGCATCTAAACCATTAATTTTGACCAAGGGTGTATAACCAATCGCGTCTACAATATTTTCAAATAACATAAAATTCCTCCATATATAAAATCATTGTTATCATCTCAAATCTTGCCTTTAGGTCTTTAATTAGTCCTTTGAAAGACAAGGTTTTCTTTCTAACCGTATGGTACCCTTTTCATAGGCCATTAGCAATTGCTTTGCTCACTTTAGGACTACTGAATAATTGAAGGGTTTTGATTGTATTTGTCTATCAGGAAAGGGGGATAACCATTTTGACAATACGGATTAAAGGCGTATCATGGAATTATTAAATCTCTTGGAGGTACATATGGATATTCGATTCGCACAGGGTATAGATATTCCTGATATTTTAAAACTACTAGAACAAGTCAATTGGATTCACCACCAAGCTCGGCCAGACATCCTGAAGGAAGCGCCTAAGTATACTTCGGATGAAATTGCGAACATTATTGAAGATCCACAACGTCCAATTTTAGTCGCTGTTGAAGATAATCATGTACTTGGTTACATGTTTGGTATCTTCCAAGAAACCGCTGAAAGTGCGTTTCTAGTTGGCGAGAAATCCTTATACATTGATGATATCTGTGTTGATCAAAATGCCCGTGGTAAACACGTCGGCCAAAAAATTTACCAAGCCACTAAAGAATTAGCCGCCGATACAGGTTGCCGCCGCATCACCTTAAACGTTTGGGCCTTCAACGACTCAGCCATATCTTTCTATGAAAAAATGGGTATGCAGACCTTTAAAACGACTTTAGAAGATATTTTATAGATTGGTTACTACAGCGACTTAACGGACATGTTAAGTCGCTTTTTTGAAAAAAGATTTCTACTATCAAAAAAGAGCGCTGACGAATTTCTTCACCAGCACCCTTACTTATACATAGCTATTCTTCTTTCAATTACACTTCTTCTAGCATTTCTTTTGCTGTCGCTACAAACTCATCCATTACCGCTGAAATTTCTCGTTTCATCTCTTCTTGGTGTACTCGAGTTAATTGACCATTATCAACTAGATGGGCGCCATTAACCCAGACATCTTGGACATTCTCTGACTTCCCTTGGTAAACAATCGTTGAATAAGGATCGTATACCGGAAACATATTAAAAGAATTTGTTTCCAATAAGGTAACATCTGCTTGATAACCTACAGACAATTGGCCTACCTTATTTTCTATGTGCAAAGCCTTAGCCCCACCACGTGTGGCTAGGTAAAAAATGTCTTTAGCGGGAAAAGCTGACCGGTTTTTATTAGCTGTTTTCTGCGCATAAGCCATTGTACGCATTTGATTGAACATATCTAAGACATTGCCCGAACTTGGTCCATCTGTTCCTAAACCAACTGTCACACCTACATCAAGCATTTTTTGAATAGGTGCCACACCCTTAGCTGACTTGGTATTCGCCACAACACAATGGGCAACGGATACGCCGTATTGGTCTAGTACTTTTATATCTTTCTCATTCGTGTGAATGCAGTGTACAGCAACCATATGATCATTCAAAACGCCTTGATCAGCTAAATACTGAACTGGTGTTGATTGATATTTTTCCTTAAATTCCGCCATCTCCTGGTCCATTTCCGACATGTGAATCCCATATAAGATATCATTGTCCTTCGCAATTTGAGCGATTTCTTGTAAGACTGGTAGGTCAACTGAATAAGTCGCATGTGGGCCAATCGCTGGTTTCACCAATTCATGGTTACGCCATTTTTCGATGAATTCAGGTAAGAGCTTCATGCCATAATTAATTTCGTCTAAATTTTCGCACGAAGTAGACGATTGAACAGTTTGGCCAAGAAAGGCACGTATTCCCATTTCGTCAGCTACCTCTGCTACGTCATTTTCGTAGAAATACATATCAAAAACAGTCGTAATACCAGATTGTAGCATTTCTGCAATAGCCATCTTGGAAGATGCACAACATAATTCTTTTGTCAGACTACGCTCTAATGGTAACAAAAGCCGGAATAACCGATCTTTCATATCGTCGCCTAATCCCCGAAAAGGAATCATACCCATATGACAATGCGTGTTAATCATTCCAGGTATCAGGAGTCCACCAGCAGCATCTACCACCTTGATACCCTCTTCAAAAGCATCCGGATATGTGTCATCATATTTGGCCATTGTCCCAAGATCTTGAATCACTGTATCTTCAATTAGTAGAAAGCCTTCGGGGTAATCATTCCAATCATCATCCATAGTGACTATCCATGCATTTTTTATGAGTGTCTTCATCGATAAAACTCCTCGCTATTTGTTCAAGGTTTCATTCCATTTAGTTAACCAATCTGCCATTTGCTCGTTGACAAATTTCGTGTCAATTGACTGCGCACGTTCAGCCACAGCCCCATAAGTTTTATTGGCAGCAGCTTCTTCAGATAATTCAACCGTCGCATTTACGGGTGCTTCGTTTAATGAAGTTGCAGTAGTAGATTGTAATTCTTGAGAAATTCTCCAGTCAATATAAGCATATGCTGCTTCTTTGTTTTCAGCTGTAGTTGGGATATTAATCGTATTGTAGTTAGCATAAGTACCTGATTCTGGCACCACATATTCAACGTTTGGATTACTTTCTTTGATAAGGTCATAGGCAAAGTCAGCAACAACGGCTACTTCAATTTCACCGGCTTGGAACATATTAACTAGATCTGAAGATTTTTCGTAAGTTTTGACTACATTTGGTGATAATTCACTTAATCCCACAAATGCTGCTTCTCCTTTATCTGAAGTAATGTCCGCATCTTTATAATCACTCGCTAGATATAACATCGCTGGACCAAAAGTTGTTGAAATATCTGGAATAGAGATGGCACTTGCATATTCCTCGTCCCATAATTGGTTCCATTCTTCAATTTCATGCCCAACTACGTCAGGATCATAAACAATCCCAATACTATTGACTGTATACGGTACACCTGCACCATTTTCGTATACTTCCTTAGCACCTTCAGATAAATTCGCAATATTTGGTACCTGTTCTTCAGTTACAGTGTCAAAAAGGTCTGCACTAGCACCTTGATCTGCTTGTAATTGAGATAACTCAATTGCATCTATCCCTGTAGAAGCGCCACTTTCAACTTTAGACAAGCGTTCTGCCGCATTTCCTACTTCTAAAACAACATCATAGTTACTGTTCTCCCCAAAAGGTGTTGTAACATCCTGCTCAACGATATCTTGGCTTAAGCCAAAAGTAGATAAAGTAAACTGACCAGCCTCACCAGAATTGCTAGCAGTTTCACTTGAACTTGCAGACGAACTCTCAAGATTAGCCGCGGAATTGCCACAACCTGCTAAAGTTAATAAAATAGCTGGAACGCCAATTAAAGTTAAAATACTTTTCTTCATAAGATTATTCTCCTCTTTATATATCAATGCTGTATCTAGTCATTCTCTGTCAATTATTTAGCCAATATAATCATTCGGTCGCTTGGTAAGGTAAGTGTAACCTCTTGATCAACCTCAAATAAATCACTATCAGCAGTCGTCACAATAAAATTACCTTGCTCACTTGCTACTTCATATTGATACCCTCTACCAAGATAGGTCCGAACACGAATTTTTCCACGAATTTGATTACTTCCTGGGATAGCGTCATCTGCCCTCATTTGAATGTCAGCTGGGCGAATGGTCAAAACGACTTGACCAGCAGTAGATGTCTCATCACTTGCATCGACTTCAAACTGCTGACCTTTATTATCAATATATGCACTGCCTTCCTTGGTTACAGTAATGAAGTTTTCAAAACCAATAAAGTCGGCTACGAAATGACTTCTAGGATGGCGGTAGATTTCTTCTGGTGTATTGAATTGCTCAATAACCCCTTGATTCATAATCGCTACCTTGTCAGAAATAGAGAAGCACTCTTCCTGATCATGGGTCACAAAGATAGTTGTAATCCCTAATTGTTGTTGAATACGGCGAATTTCCTGACGCATCGTTACACGAAGTTTCGCATCTAGATTGGATAACGGCTCATCCAATAACAATAACTTGGGTTCTAAAACTAGCGCTCTAGCTAAGGCTACACGTTGTCGTTGACCACCAGATAATTGTTTTGGAAAACGTTGTTCAAAGCCTTTAAGTCCACAAATTTCAATAAAACGTTGTACTTTTTCTTCAATCACTGCTGTCGCAATTTTTTTTGCTTTTAAACCAAAAGCAACATTGTCAAAGACACATAAATGTGGAAACAAAGCATAACTTTGAAAAACCATTCCAAAGCCGCGTTTATGAACGGGCACATCCGTCATATCTTCACCATCTAGAATGAATTGCCCTTTTTGCGGATTGATTAGCCCTGCAATCACACGCAATGTTGTCGTCTTCCCGCAACCACTAGGACCAAGTAAAGAAAGGAATTCTCCTTGCTTGATTTCAATAGAAAGGTCTTCAAGAACATAATGCTCTTTCTTATCATAAGAAACGCCAATATTATTTAATTCTACAAAAGCCATTATTGGCCTCCTTCATCATTGGTTTGGTTGATGGCAGAAATGCCAATCGTTTTGTCTACTAGCACCATTAACACAATAGTCACTACCATTAATAATGTGGATAAAGCTGAAACAGACGGGTCATAGTTGAATTCCATATAGCTCATTAAGGTAATCGGTAGCGTCGAAACACCTGGACCCGACAAGAACATGGAAACTGGAATATTGTTAAAAGAATTGATAAACGCCAATAAAAATGCAGACATGATTCCTGAACGAATATTAGGCAAGACAATCTGAATTAAAGCTTGTGTCCTAGTTAATCCAAGCGTCCATGCTGCTTCTTCCAATGAATCATCCATATTTTGTAAGGCTGATCCAACAACTCGAATCACATAAGGAATGGAAATAATTAAATGACTCATGATTAATCCAGTCATAATAGATAATTGAAATTGAACGGTAACCAGCTGCATTAATACGTACCCGATCACCATACCCGGAACTAAAGTGGGTGACAGGAAAATATTATTAAGGAAGTTTTTCCCTTTAAAGTTTCCCTTTTCCAGCGCATAAGCTGCCGGAATGCCAATAAGAAGGGCAACAATTACTGCCACAAGGCCTACGATTAAACTCGTCATAAAGGAACGCTTAAAAGTTTCTGATTGAAAGACGACTAGATACCAATCTAGTGTGAAACCTTGAATGGGGAATTGAATAGTTGCCGCAGTCCCAAAAGATGTCACTACTATAACGACTAAAGGAATCAACAGAAATATAAACACCATACTAGCTATCAAAAGGAGTAATTTAGATTTTCGCATCAGTTTTCCTCCTCATACAACCGTCGATCAAGACGAGCAGCTAATTTATTCAATAGCCACATAACCAGAACTGTTACCACAACCATAATCACTGCAATCACACTGGCTAATTGCCAATCTCCAAGCGTCATCGCTGACTGTCTTAAATATGTAGCCAAGACCATATTACGATTGCCTCCCAATAGTTGCGGTGTGGTATAAGCTGTTAGGGTACCTGTAAAAACTAGAATAGACCCAACTATCATGCCCGAAACACTTAGCGGTACAACTACCTTGATAAACACTTGAAGTTGGTTTAATCCTAAACTACCAGCAGCTTCAACAATTTCATCATCAATATTGTCCATAACCCCCACCAAAGAAGTAATCATTGTTGGTAGAAACAAATAAACAGAACCGATGATAATCGCAAACTCGGTATACAAGAGACTTAAAGATTGATCAATGATCTTCGACGATAATAAGAGTTGATTGACCACGCCATTTTGTCCAAGAATATTAATCCAAGCAAAACTCCGAACCACGGAATTGGTTAATAAAGGGAAAACAGTAACTGCCATCATGATATTCTTCCATCGACTATTCAATCCAGATATGAAGTAGGCAGTCGGTACCCCTAAAATGATACAAATCACCGTAACAGTCAAAGCGATATAAAGTGTTCGCCATAAGACATTCAAACTATAGCTACTTTCAAAAAACGAACGATAATATTCAATTGGATTACCAGATTCGGTGACAAATGTGGTCACAAATAGCATGGCTAAAGGAATTAGCAAGAACACAATTACCAATATAAGGGTTGGTAGTAGTGCTATCGTGCGACTTACTTTGTGCATTATTTTTCTTCCTTTCTTTTAAAACATACTAATCATTTAAGCACAAACACGAACGGATTACAATAAAATTATGAATATTATACGTATTTATTATAACATTGTTCGGTTTTAACCTTTTGTATTTTACCTATTTCATATACCAACAGATACAACGGATTAAAAACGAACATTATGTCACTTGCGACAAATCCATCAAATTGCTCTTCTAGCCATCAAAAAAAGAGTAGCCTCCCCAAGGAAAACTACTCTTTCAAAATACATTGGTGTTATTCAATTATTGTTCTGCTACAGCAACCGCTTCAATTTCTACTAGTGCCCCTTTAGGAATTGCCGCAACTTCAAAAGCTGCACGAGCAGGCGTTACACCTGTAAAGAATTCAGCGTAGACTTCATTCATAGCCGCAAAATCATCGATATTATCTAATAAAACTGTTGTCTTTACTACATTAGACATATCCAATCCTGCTTCCGCTAAAATAGCTTGAATATTGGTTAATGATTGATGGGTTTGCCCTTGAATATCAGTAGTCGCAAATTCACCCGTTGCTGGATCAATTGGTAATTGTCCAGACACATAAACAGTACCATTCACACTAACGGCTTGAGAATATGGCCCCAGAGCTGCTGGTGCATTTTCAGTTGCAATTGCTTTTTTTGTCATAGATAACATCTCCTCTAATAATTTTTTAATCTTATATATCTATTATTTACTAATTTAGGAGAATTGTCGATGGTTAAATTAAACATAAAGTATCCCTATCCACCTTTTAGGGTTATCATCATTATAAACATTAGATATATGATGCCCTAAATTTAAATACATAAAAAAAGGATATCCAACATGGATACCCTTGAAAACTGATAAATTCAGTCTTTTTATGCTTCTTCTGCGTTTTCGTCTTTGAAACCGTATTTTTTGTTGAAACGGTCCACACGACCATCTGCTTGTGTGAATTTTTGACGTCCAGTGTAGAATGGATGTGAGTCTGATGAAGTCTCAACACGGATTAATGGGTAAGTGTTACCATCTTCCCACTCAACTGTTTCAGCAGAATGAACTGTTGAACCAGATAAGAATTTGTATCCTGTACTTGTATCCATAAATACTACTGGATGGTAATCTGGATGAATCTCTTGTTTCATTTGTACATACTCTCCTTTTCGCCCTGAACTTCTGCAGCCCAGAGATTATTTTTAACATAACACGAGTAGTCTATCACAATGCACTATCACTTTCAAGTAGATATTTATGATTTACCCTTGTTTTTTTCCTTTGGATAAAAAGACATCAAGCCGGTCAATAAACTGATCATTGGTTTCAGTTTTCTTCATCTCTTTCAGCATTTCATTGGTATAAACCAACATATCGCCCTTCATCGTCTGGCGCAATTTCCATAAAACTTTCAAGGTCGACTCGTCATGCAACAACTCTTCCTTACGAGTAGATGAACGACGAATATCAATCGCTGGGAAGACACGAGATTCTGCCAAGTCACGAGATAAGTGAATCTCCGCATTACCCGTACCCTTAAACTCCTCGTAAATCATATCGTCCATACGAGAACCAGTATCTACTAAAGCTGTCGCCAGAATAGTTAAGGAGCCCCCATCTTCAATATTACGGGCTGACCCAAAGAATTTCTTCGGCTTATAGAATGCAGCTGGATCAATACCACCAGATAAAGTCCGGCCACTCGGCTTCTCAACCAAGTTGTAAGCACGGGCTAAACGCGTAATTGAATCCATCAAAATAACGACATCACGCTTATCTTCCACCAAGCGACGCGCCCGTTCTAAAACCAATTCCGCAATCCGCACATGGTTTTCAGGTCGTTGATCAAAAGTAGAAGAAACCACTTCCCCATCAATTGACCGCTCTAAATCCGTCACCTCTTCAGGACGCTCATCAATTAACAGCATAATCAACTCAACATCCGGATTATTAGCTGTAATCCCGTTGGCGATTTCCTTCATCAAGACCGTCTTACCAGCCTTAGGGGGTGCCACAATCAAACCACGTTGACCATAACCAACAGGCGAAATCAAATCAATCATCCGCGCTGACAAACGTCCAGGCGTTGACTCCAACCGTAACTGTTCATTCGGATAAACAGGGGTCAAGGCCGGGAAATGCGCCCGTTCCTTCGCCTCATCCGGGTCCTTACCATTCACCGCGTACACATGCATCAAACCCAAATACCGCTCAGAAGCCTTAGGTGGACGAGCTGTACCCGAAACTAAATCCCCATTCCGCAAACCAAACCGGCGAATCTGAGAATTTGAAATATAAATATCCTCCTGACTAGGCGAATAATTAATCGACCGCAAGAAACCAAAATCAGCCCCCGTAATATCAAGCACACCCTCGACATTCATAAAGCCCTGACTCACCTCTTGCGCCCGCAAGACAGCCATAATCAGCTCCTTCTTATTCATTTGACTATAATAAGGGACCTTATACGCCTTCGCATACTGGTAAATCTCCTTCAACGTCATAGCCTGCAAACTATGCAACTTCACGTGTTCTTGCTCATTATCTGACATAAAAAAACCTTCATTTCTATTAATACTTAGTTACTTTCTGGAAAAGGACGACCGCCTAGAAGCTGAGTGCAAAAAGATGTCGCTAGCTATTATGAAGCCAGCAGCTCCTTGGGTCTAAGAAGTGTTAAGAGAGGACTTGCTTGTTGTTTGGGTAAAAATGTAAAGGACTGCGACACCTTTGCCACAGCCCCAACATGCATCACTACAGCGACAACATTAGTTTACTGTAGAATAATCGTATTGTACCAATTGAATATCAGCACCTAAAGCTGACAATTTTTCAACGATATGGTCATAACCACGTAAAATATTACCGGCACCATATAATTCAGTTTCACCTTCAGCCATTAACCCAGCAATTACTAGACCAGCACCAGCACGTAAGTCTGAAGCCGTTACAGTTGCACCTGTTAATTGGTTAGGGCCATTGTAAGTAATTTGATCATTTTGTGCTTCAATATTTGCACCCATACGCGCTAACTCAGGTACATGTTTCACACGTTTTGGATAAATCGTATCCACTAATTTACCGTTACCATTTGCTGTTAATAATAATGGCGTAATAGGTTGTTGTAAGTCAGTTGCGAATCCTGGGTATGGCGCTGTTTTAATATCTACAGCTTTTAATTGACCATCATTTGGATGAATGTAAATAGCATCATCGCTGATGTCCATTTTGACACCCATCTCACGTAATTTCGCTAGGAAACTTTCAATATGTTCAGCAATGACGTTCTTGACAGTAACCCCTTGGCCAACTGCCGCAGCGGCTGCAATATAAGTACCTGCTTCAATACGGTCAGGAATTTGTTGGTGAGAAGCACCGTACATCTCGTCCACGCCTTCGATACGGATAGTAGAAGTACCCACACCTTTAATCTTAGCACCCATCTTATTTAATAACATAGCGATATCAATGATTTCAGGTTCGCGGGCTGCATTTTCAATGACAGTTATCCCTTTAGCGCGAGAAGCTGCCAACATAATGTTGATGGTTGCGCCGACGCTGACTACATCTAGGTAAATTTCAGTACCTGTAAGACCATTACCGTTAGTTGTTAAATGCATAGCACCTAATTCGTTGCTTACTTCAGCACCTAAAGCTTCAAAACCTTTTAAGTGTAAATCCATTGGACGAGGCCCCAAGTTACAACCACCTGGTAAACCAACAACACCCTCACCGTATTTACCTAATAAGGCACCCATGAAGTAGTAAGACGCGCGCAAGCTTTGGATCTTACCATCAGGCATTGGGATATTTTCCATGTTCGATGGATCAATACGCATCACATGGTCATTGAAATCAACGTCCACATTAAAATCTTTCAAAATTTCAATCAAAGCGAACACGTCGTCAATTTCCGGTACGCCCTCAATTACCACCGGTGAATCCGCCATAATCGCTGCAGGAATTAGCGCTACTGCACTATTCTTCGCTCCAGAAACCGTAATCTCACCCTTTAACGGATTACCACCCTTGATGATAAATTTTTCCATTATAAAACCCCTCACTCATCGTTTTCATTTTTGTTTTATTTACGTTATGTTTTCATTCTTTTAATTACATAGTCTAGCTCTTATTTGTTCATTAATTACCTATACTCGTCACACATGCTATTTTTGCATACTTTCCCGATTCTATGATAGATAATGCAAGATTGATTATACATAATTCTCTATGATATAACTACCGTCCCCACCAATTTTAATGGTTTTTTTAACTTCTATGTAAAATTTGACATATATACAATCAGTTATAGGAGCCATTTAATTTATTATAACCCACGAACTAACCAATATTCATCCGATAGATTTAAACAACTTGGAAAAAGGGCAATTTCACGTAAATTTGAGGATTTCAAGTACAAAAAAAGAGCAACAACCAAAAGGTCATTGCTCGAAAAAGGATATATAAAGCGAAAATTCACTGGCTAAAATGAATTATGCTTTGTTTGATGAACCAAACATACGTAATGTTTCACGTGCTGTTTTAACGATCGCAGCTTTACCTGGTGCTAAAACTTTACGTGGGTCGTATACTTTGTCATCGTTGTTTAAGTTTTCACGAACTGCAGCAGTAAATACGATTTGTAATTCAGTATTTACGTTGATTTTCGCATGACCGCGTTCGATAGCTTTTTTGATTTGTTCTTCTGGAATACCTGAACCACCGTGTAATACTAATGGTGTGTTTGTGTATTCAGAAATTTCTTTCATTTCATCGAAACCTAAAACAGGTTCGCCTGAGTAAGGACCATGAACTGAACCTAAGGCTGCAGCTAATGCATCGATACCAGCTTCGTCAACGATACGTTTACATTCTTCTTTATCTGCGTAGTTGATACCAGCAGTAACGCCGTCTTCAGTACCACCAACAGTACCGATTTCACCTTCAACAGAAGCGCCACGTTCGTGTGCGTATTCTACAACTTGTTTAGTCATAGCGATGTTGTCCTCAATTGGGTGATGAGAACCATCGATCATTACTGAAGTGTATCCAGCGTCGATTGCACGTTTAGCAGTTTCAAAAGATGAACCGTGGTCTAAATGTAATGCAACAGGAACAGTGATTTCCATTGTTTCAATTAAAGCTTTAACCATAGCGGCAACAACTTCTGGGCCACCCATGTATTTACCAGCACCCTCAGAAACACCTAAAATTACTGGTGAGTTTTCTGCTTGGGCTGCTTCTAAAACAGCTTGAGTCCATTCCAAGTTGTTAATGTTTAATTGTGCTACTGCATATTGACCGTCTTTCGCTTTTGTCAGCATGTCGACCATGTTTTCTAATGGCATAAATAGATCCCCCTGATTTTTAATTTTGATGTGCTCGTGCTTATTGTAACCCTTATCAATTGCATTTTACAAGAGTTTTGTCTCATAAAAAAATAAATATTAATTGTTGCCATAAAATAACAATCAGCAAACGTATACATTACCTTTATTATTCTGCTCATACAATTTTTGCAATAATAACCCTAGTCGTTTTATAGGTTTGTTTGACTGAAAATGATCATTTCCTCCTAAACCTGGCTATCACACTGACTAAGACTGACTAAGACTGACTAAGACTGGCTAGCACTCGAATCTTCATCAGTACCAATAGCTGCAGTGGTTGTATCAGCTACTTCTGCATCACTTGCACCACTTTTAGCATCAGCTTCCACAGCGTTTTTATCATCGTGACTCCATGCACCATTCATTGAAGCGCTAGTTGAAGCATCAGTTGTATCTTCCTCAATTTTCACTACCTTTTGTCCTGTTTGTTCTAGATACCACTCAATTACAGGTTGCAAGTCTAAAACATGCTCGTTGATTCCACGATACTTACCATCTTCATCATGAATAGCTACATAATTATGGACAACATAATGATCTTTATGAATTGGTACGTGTACATGAACACCTTCCTTGTTTCCTGACCGCAATTGAGAGATTACCCAAGAAACGTTCTTCACAGCACGTGGTGGGTGAACAGCACCAAGTGGGCTACCAACATCTTTTTCGTAACGAGAAGCAAACATGTCTTGACCAGGTTTCACTCGGTTATAGTAAATATACTGGTTGTTCTCATCTGCATAAGTCAATTCAAGAGGGATAGTCTTTAAGAACCAGTTTAATTGGTTTACTGTTAACAATCCTCTATCCAGTTTCACATAGGTATCACCTTCGACAGCGCCCACTTTTGCTGCAGCTTGCTCAACCCAATCCGGTGCGGTCATGTCTACACCTTCAATGGTTGTGTCACAATGCTTAGTTGCAGTTAAATCTTCCTCAGGGAATATGGGGTTATCTTTAAGTGGTTGAACAGATTCAACGTACTTCATAAACTTCTCTAAGCTACCTTTCAAGAAACTTACAGTGCTAGGTTCAACTAAATCACCATTAGCGTTGATTGCCTCCTTACAATTTCCTAATAGGAACTCTTGACCTGGCATTACTAAGGCATCGATTCCGGGTGCCTCAAGAATTTGACGTAAGTGTAATTGTGATCGTGATGTTCCTTGGTCTAGATAAGAAGCACCGATGATTTTTACAGGTTTGTTTTTCAATGGATGAATTGTGAAGGATAGCCATTCCAATGCACTCTTCAAAGGTCCTGGCGTTGTATGGTTGTGCTCCGCTGTAGCAATAATCACACCATCTGCTTGTCGGATCTTCCGATTCAATGTATGAACAGGCCCCTCTGTCGCTAACTCCGGGTTATCTTGGTTAAATAAAGGTATTTGGTCAATTTCAAGAATCTCTAGATCAAATAAATCAGTGAATTCTCTTTGAATATATTGTAACAATAAACGGTTATATGATTTTTCAGCAGTTGAGCCAACAATTCCAACAATTTTCATTTTGTCACCCTAGTCCTTTCTACTTGGTCCACTCGTAGTTTTCAGCAGCTGCTTTTGTCTCAGTTCTTAGCTGCGTAAATTCTTGTGTATGATCAATAAATTGAATAAATTCTTTAAAAATATCTTCTAATTGTTTAACAGATTTTTGGTCACTTAAATCACCATCATCATCAAAAGCTTGTAAAGAATTTCCTAATAGAAATTCTGAATTTGGTATCACACGTGCTCTAATATCTGGTGAGTCTAGAATCTGGCGCAAGTGCATTTGTGCTCTAGAAGATCCTAAACGACCGTTAGAGGCACCAGTAATCATAATTGGTTTATCTGCTAAGGGATAAATATAATAGCTTAACCAATGTAAGGCATTAGTTAGTGAAGAAGTAATGGAATGATTATATTCTGCAGCACTAATAATGACCGCATCTGCTTGCTCGATTTTTTTAGCGTCCTCTTCAACAATATTTGGAAGTGTCTTATCTTCTGGTTTAGTAAATATTGGATAATCACGGATTTCCAATAATTCAATTTCAGCTTGATCTGCAAAATGTTTCTGAATATATTTAAGAAGTTTTCTATTAGTAGATTTCTTAGAATTTGTCCCTACGATTCCGATAATATGCTTCATGATTTTCTGTCCTTTCTATAGTAGAAATATAACCTGCTAACAAATAAGTTCAACTTTGCCCTCTAAACCAGATGTATAGGTGACTTGTCCCTGTTGGTCAACAACCAACACTTCAATCTGTTCTATTTGTTCTGCTTGATTTATAATTGCTTCCTTAGATAAGGGAAACAATCGAGTAGTCCAAATTTCACCATCTAACGAAGATTCACTTACCACAGTGACACTGCGAACGTCCGCTTGAAATGGCTTACCGTTTGTGGAATCTAAAATATGGTGGTAAAGATGTCCATCCTGTTCGAATACGCGTACGTAATCCCCAGACGTTACAACCGATCGGTTACTTAAATCGACAATGGCCTTGTTATAACCACGGGTTTGGTCAGGATCTTGGATACCTATACGCCATTGTGTACTTTCAATATGACTGGGTCGATGGCCATAGAATCTAAGGTTACCACCAAGATTAATAGATGCCCTGGTTACGCCTTGATTTTTGAAATAGGCGATAATTTGATCTGCTGCATACCCTTTTGCAAGCGCACCTAAATCAATCGACATACCTGGCTTAGCAAGGTAAACTGTTTTCTCTATTTCATCCAGATGAATTTCATTCGGGTCTACTAAAGTAAGGCGATCATCGATATCTTGCTGGCTAGGTTTACGATAATCCGAAAAACCAATCCGCCACAAGTTAACTAAAGGGCCAATAGCTATATTTAGCTTTCGTCCCGATGCAATACTCTCTTTTTTACCAATTTGAATGAGATGAAATAACTCTGGATGAACGCGTACAGCATTTAATCCTGCCATTTGATTAACCGCCATTAATTCAGAAGATGGGTCATTCGCTGAAAAACGCGCTTCCAATTGAAACAAACGCTGGACTGCAGCAAGTAATAAAGAATGACTATTTGGATGGTCAACCATCAGGTCAATCGTCGTACCCATCAAATTTATAGAATGCCGTTGCTCAAAGTCCAAATCACTAGCCTCCAACTCCTTAAACCTCTTCCACCCTAAATAGTAGACAGTAACCAAAAACTAAACCACAAACGCTTACAAAAATTTGTACACCTTTTAAAGGCATAAGTAACATTGATAAACCCATCACAAGATATGTTGTCATTAGTATATGAATTTTTTTGCGCTTGCTGATACCACCTTGTCGCTTAAATTCGCCAACATAACTTTCATACAAACGAGTAGATTCTAACCAGTTTTTAAATCGCGGTGAACTTCGCGTGAAAAACCAGCCAGCAAGCAACAAGAAAGGGGTTGTCGGTAGAACAGGTAATACGACTCCTACACTCCCTAGTACCACACTTAACAAGCCCAATATTAGAAAAAACTTCTCTTTAATAGTCCTCATTTCCATCCCTCACTTCTTGAGAAAAAAATCACATGATAGGTCTACCTCAAATTACCAATTTACAATTATTTCGTCAACGAAATATTCAAATACTAAAAAGAGAGTGCAACATTTGTGCTGCACCCTCTAAAATATGTCTTATTTTATTATCAATCTTGAACCAAATTGTATTACTTATCTAGCGCCTTATGACGAATATTTAATTGATGTTGTTCATAGTTCGCTTGTTTTAGTTGTGGCAAACTCATCATAGCGATAAAGCTAACTAGATAAAGGCTTGCTAAGAAAAGCATGACCATACCTACACCTGAAGCATCTAAGATGAAACCAATGATAACTGATGAAAAACCACCCACTGCACGTCCAACGTTTAAAATCGTGTTATTGGCAATCGCATTCACTTTAAATGGATAAAGACGTGAAATCATCGCCCCGTAGCCTGCGAACATCCCATTTACGAAGAAACCAACGACGGCACCACCGATTAAGATGGTCATAGCTGAGTTGGCAAAAGTGAACAAGTAAACTGAAACTGCTGATGCAATTAAATACATACCATAAGACAATCTTGGCCCTAATCTATCTAAAATTTGCCCAAATGTTAGCATCCCTAAACACATACCCAAGATCGTCGTTACCATCCAAGTAGAGGACCCAGAAACCGTCACACCAACTTGTTCTTGCATAATAGTTGGTAACCAGTTCATCATCCCAAAATAACCAGCGATTTGTACAGTTGTCATCACCATTAAGATGATTGTTTGATAGGTTTGACCTGGTGTCTTAAATAATTCGCTAATAGAAGGTTTATCATTTTCATTAATATCTACTAGGTCTTCTGTGACTTCATCTGTATTAATCCCTAATTCATCTTCTTTAATAGTTAATTTCGCCCATACTACCACTAGAATTGGTAGAATACCGAATAGGAATAACCCTCTCCAACCAAGTGTTGGTACAATAAAACCTGCTAGAAGCGCCGAACTGATAGAACCGATTTGACCAACAATCCCGTTCAATGATGAAATCCGGCCTAACTGTTTAGCAGGGACAAGTCCGGCCATAATCGAGATGGCTACCCCATACTCACCACCAACCCCGATACCTGCGATAAAGCGTAATAAGTATAGGTATTGAATATTTGGCGTAAAGAAAATTAAAGCTGTTGCGATAGAAAAAGTAAGAATTGTTAGGTAGAAAACCTTCATCTTGTCCCACCGGTCAGCTAAGACACCGAATAGTAAACCTCCAGCTAGCATCCCTAAGTTGGTAATTGTTGCGATCCAACCAGCAGCTACACTTGAAATCCCTAATTGGCTAATGATAGATGACATTGAAAATGATAAGAACATCACGTTCAAATCATCTGTCCCTGATGCAACAATAGCCGCAATCAAGGCATTTCGTTGCGATTTGTTTAACTTGTGATCTTCCGCTTGTAATGCATTTTTTTCGATTGTTTTTTCCATTTTTGTGCTCCTTTTTTGGTAAAACTGGTGTAATTCCCTCATTCAATCACCGTGAAAATAAAAATGGGCAAAAAAAAATAAGGACGTAAATTTGGTAAAGCTGTTATTTATATAGTAGGTTAGGTCAACTTAACCGTGTTTTTTAGACCAAGCTTTAGGGTCTTTGTACCATTCCATCAACTTGTCATAATGTGGTGATAATTTAGGATCTTTCACTGCGTAATCCAAAATCTTCACATAGTTTGTCAAAGTCATTAATGGATAGCCCGCTTTTTCAAAAGCATCTTTTGAAGCTGCTAATAAATAGTCAAAAATAGCTACTGCTGCAATAACTTCTCCGCCCGCTTCTTGAATCTTGTCAGCTGCAGTAATCACGCTACCACCAGTCGAAATCAAGTCTTCAATGATCACTACTTTTGCGCCTGCTTCTAAAGCACCTTCAATAGCATTTTGTTTACCGTGATCTTTAGCAGAAGAACGCACATAAATCATTGGTAAGTCTAAACGTTCACTTACAAATGCAGCATGTGGAATACCAGCAGTTGCAGTACCTGCAATCACATCTACGTCAGGGAAGTTTTCTTTGATTAATTCAGCCAAAGCATCTTCCACTGTTGAACGCACACTCGGGTATGACATGATTAATCGGTTATCTGTATAAATCGGTGCTTTAAGTCCGCTAGCCCAAGTATATGGTGCCTCAGGGCTAAAGTTTACTGCCTTAATTTCTAGTAATTTTTGTGCTACTAAATCCGCTTTTTCTACTGTCATCTTGCACCCTCCTTATTGTCCAGACCAATCAGCTGTGATTTGATCGTAAGTTACTTTTGAGTTATCCGATTGTGTAATTGGTCGTCCAACAACGATATAATCAGAACCACCTTTGGCTGCTTGGCTTGGTGTCATGATTCGTTTTTGGTCATCTGCCACAGAAGTCGCTAGGCGGATACCCGGTGTAATCGTTTGGAAGTTTTCCCCGCAAGCTTCTTTAATAGCCGCCGCTTCAAGAGGTGAACAAACCACACCATCAAGTCCTGCTGCTTTCGTTAATTTAGCGTAGCGCAATACTGAATCCAATACTTCACCTGGAATGCCTTGTTCTTCGTTCATTTGTTCAGTAGAAGTGGACGTTAATTGAGTTACACTAATTAACATAGGTCGTTTACCTGTCGAACCTGCCTCTAAACCACGAAGCGCTGCTTGCATCATCTCTTTCCCACCTGCCGCATGTACATTAACCATTGCGACACCAGTACTCGCTAAAATGGCCATTGCGCGCTCAACCGTATTAGGAATATCATGTAATTTTAAGTCTAAGAAAATATCGTGGCCTTTTGCTTGTAACTCTTTTAAGAAAGCTGTCCCACCAGCATAAAACAATTCCATACCTACTTTTACATTTAGTTGTTGACCTTGGAACTGATCAAGGAACGCAAATACCTCTTCTTGATTAGGAAAATCTAAGGCAATAATTGGTTTCTTCGGATTCACATGGCACTTCCTCTCATATTTTTCTGTTATTTATTCATTTTTCTCTCATTTATCTAAAAATGGGCAAAAAAAATAACCAACAACGAAACAAGGTTGCTGATTATATACTAGCGGATGCTGGTCTTAAAATTTGTTCACTGACAAAATAAAATGATTATTCTTGTGAGCGAACAGCTCTTATGTGCAGGGCATCCATACGCTAGTGCAGTTTCCCCTGTTTTTACTCTGTTGGCTATTGTACCGACTTAGAAAGAAAGAGTCAACATATATTTTAATAAATATTTAAAATTCAAATGAAAGCTTGATAAGACAAGGATATCTAAATAAAAATATCCGTTCTCTTATACAAAACGTACAAAAATAGACTCTATAATTTATTGGACTGATATATCATTGTTAAAAAATCGTGCAAGCATCAACCACTATAAATACAAACCATGGAAAAGTTTCCGAGCACCAAAATATTCATTTCTCACTGAAGCAATGATGATTGTTTGATTTCTTGGCTTTTCTATGCTCCAGAAGGAGGCATATCCTTTATTATGAATTAGTTGAAGCCTTTTAAGATAGGGGCTCTGACTCATTTTTCTCCTTGATTAGTAGAACCTCCAGAAACCTTAGATGACGACTTTCGTAATTCCAATTCCAATATTTTGGAAATAGCGTACCGAGTGCAACTCTAACTAATAACCGTTTTTACACGATATGCTCGCTTGTCAGAAATAGCTCGTTAAAAAAACAGAAAATGTTCCCTATGCTTCTCATACGAATCTCTCTAAGCTTATATCAGTTTGGTTCTTGTTGCCAAAAATCGATTAGACTACGAACTGCATGAAATGCTTGATTGGAAGCCAACTCAAGATTGTTATCAAAAGTAGCTGGTGCATGCTCCCCTACATGATCTGAAATCCCTCTGACATTGATTACCGGAATCTCATAAAAACTTGCGATTTGCGCCAGCGCGCAACTTTCCATATCAGATGCTGTAAGTGAGGGGAATGCCTGTTTGATTGCTGAAACAGCTAATTCATCACTCATAAAGGAATCAGCTGTCCCAATTGTTCCTTGAAAGGCAGAAATTTGATTTTGGGTAAACACTTGCTTAATTGCCGCCAGAATCGTTTTTGAAACAGGATAGTCCGCCGGCATTTGCGGTATCTGACCATAAGCATAATCAAACCCTGTTGCGTCCACATCACTATAGACGAAGCGATCAGTGAAAACAATGCTTCCCAGAGGAAGCTCTTTACGGAAGGAACCGATAGACCCCGTGTTTATCAGGAGATCTAACGATAGCTGCTCACAAATCCAGGCAGCAGTTGCGGCTGCATTGGCTTTACCAATCCCTGATGCTACCAAATATAAGTCTTCATGAACCTTTTCAATGATTGTTTTTCCCTTTTGCCAAATAACCGTGGAAGTATAAAAGTTACGAAAAGGTGCCAACTCTTCTTCCATTGCTGCAACTACTGCTATTCTCATCCTAGTTCCCCCATATCTCTGCGATCGGAGTGGTTACTTCCACTTTTGTTCCTTCAAATTTTTCTTCAATATAGTTTTGAATTTCCGGGTCATGGTACAACTCACCTAATTTTTGTAAAGTGTCTTCGTCTTTACGAGACTCCTTACTGCTAAAATATTGACCGTTTCTCGAACAGCCGTGTCCGCCTCTTCATGAAAAATGGAATCCTGTAATACATTTAAGCCACCTTCAAGGGCAATCGTATTGCTGATTAAAACCAAGTCAACATCCGGTAAAACTCGTGGACCAGTTAAATCATCAATGAGTGTAAATTCTAAGTTCTTGGGATTTTCGATTACATCGCTAGTTGTTCCTGTTCCAGCATCAAAGTCATCCTTTAACTTAATTAAACCAGCCGTTTCCAATAAGCGTAACCCTCTGGCGGTATTTGAAGGATTGTCAGCCAATGCTACTACTGAGCCATCCGCGATCTCATCTATACTCGTAAATTTATCAGAGTAGATGCCCATCGGTTCGACATAGGTTGCTGCAATCGGTACTAATTGTTCAGGGCTCTCTTCATTAAAGCTTTCTAAGTATCCAATTGACTGAAAGGCATTTGCATCCACATCACCATCTACAGTGGCTTGATTGGTAGCCGGTCCACCAGTGATTTCTTTAACTTCAATTGTTAATCCCGCTTCTTTTGCGGCCTCCGATTCTGCGATATATGTCCAGATTTCTGCATCGGAACCGACTGAACCGACTACGATTGTTGAATTTTCAGTTGATTCCGCTGTATTGGCAGTTTCTTGATTACTACAAGCTATAAGCATAAAAGCCACTGTCAGTAAACCAATCCCTTTAATAATTTTTCTCATTTATTTCACTCCTTCTTAATGCATCGTCATGCCACCAGTCACATTGATTGCTTGACCAGTCATGTAGCTTGCTAGCGGACTAGCTAAAAATAAAATAACATTTGCAACGTCTTGAGGTGTACCTATTCTTCCCAAAGGAACTTGACTTTGGTCTTCCACCAAAATTTCTTCTGGTGTCATATTTCGAATAAGACCACCTTCGATACGTTCCCGGTGTTTCATGGGCGTTTCAATAATTCCTGGACAAACAGCATTAACTAATATTCCCTGATTGGCAACTTCAACAGCTAATGTTTTTACCAGACCTAATACACCATGTTTGGATGCGACATAACCTGCCATACCACGATAGCCATTTTTGCCGGCCTGTGAAGAAACCACGATAATTCTTCCTTCTTTTTTATTGTCTTGCATCAACTTTGCGATGTATTTTAGACTTAAATAGACCCCTCTTAAATTGACTGCTTGCACCCTATCAAAATCACTGGTCTGGCTCTCTGTCAAAAAGTCTATTGTAGAAACACCAGCTACCTCTACAAAAATATCAGGAATCAGTTTGTATTCGATTAGTTGCTTAACCAGATCCACTAACGAAGTTTCTCTTCCAACATCCACGTTGACTTGATAATACTGATCGGTGATCCTTCGCAACATTGACCCTTGGAAGCCAATATCAGCGGCAATTACAATTGCCTGCTCTTTCAAAAAGGTTTGTACAACTGCCTCACCAATTCCTTGTTTTGAGCCGATAACTAGAACAACTTGTTTTGCTAAAGCGTCAAAATACATCTATTTCACCACATGTCTTTGAAACGCATCGTCACTGATTCCTTCTTCAATAACGATTTTGGCATACTCCTTAGCACCAAATAATGAATGGTCGCGATAATTCCCACAGCTTTCTATATCAACACCTTGAACATCTTCCCATTGTGACTCATTTGCAATGATTGTTAATACCTCGGTCAAAGCCTGCGCTACCTCGGTCGCACTAGGGACTTCCCAAGTAATCAAATGAAATCCTGTTCGACAGCCAAATGGTGAAATATCAATGATGCCATCTAAGCGATCACGCAGTAAATCTGCAAGCAAGTGCTCTAATGTATGAACCGCTGCTGTTGGCATTTCTTTCTCATTTGGTTGTAAAAATCGTAAATCATAATTGGCAATCACATCGCCTTTCGTTCCTACTTCTTCCGCAATTAATCGGACATAAGGGGCTTTAACTTTCGTGTGATCTAATGTAAAACTTTCGACTTCTGCCATTTTCTTTTCCTCCTAAATTTTGCTATTTTCTTTTACCACCGACGACTCGACTTGCTTGGCAATACTTACCTGTCCTCCTTTACCTAGATATAAAAAAAGCCCTTAGATATCAAAAAATATCTAAGGGCATAAAACTGCGTTACCACCTTAATTTGCAGCATTCTCGCGAAATACTGCCTCACTCAGTTCCCAGTACAGTGGAGACTGCTGTCTGCTAACGGAACATCTCCCGTATTCTCTTAATTATTCAGAGAATCCACTCAAAAGCCATTTTCAAGCATTTGTTCTTTGCCTCTTTTCAGCTACCGAGGTTCTCTAGAAAAAAAACAAAAGCTTTACTTTCTTTTTCATCGTGTTTGATTATTAATTAAAATGACTATATCAGATATATTCTAAGAAAGTTAAGATAAAACGATTAGTGATTCTCTAATTTATAACTAATTTTCTAAATCATTTCTACTATACGTAATGTTACCCTCCCTGCGTAATCGTTACTCCCCAGAAGTGTTTACTTTTCGATACATTAGGTTCAACAGGAAAAATCCGGAGGTATCGGTACTGACGTAGGTGTTGCCCTCTTCATTAACAAACATTTCTACGAAGGAGTCCATTTTTGTGGTGCATTTGGTTTGATGTTGATCCATAACAACAAACGTTTAAGCTCCAACGGCATTGTTGTTATACTGCAATGCGTTACTCTATCGAAAAGCCGACTATAAGTTACTGGAAGACAATTGTTTGCGTTCAAGGATCAAGAATACTCCAAAACAACGAATGCGCCCATCAGATTTAGTAAGTAGTAAGCAGTCTCGCCGGTATTTGGTAACTGTTTGTCAGATTCTCTTGGTTGGTCTTTAATGGATAACTTATTGTCTGGTATTCCTTTTTCTTTATTGTTTTCTGTATTCCTTAACAACCATTGTTCTGAAGAATCCTTTTATGAAAAAAACCTACTCCCTAAAGTTTTTGGAGTAGGTTTTTATTGTATTTTAACAAGTTAAAATACACTTTTTTAAGAGAATTACACTTCTAATGCCGCGCCAATGAATCCATTAAAGATTGCTTGTGGACGGTCTGGACGTGAAATAAATTCTGGGTGGAATTGAGATGCCACAAAGAATGGATGTTCTGGAATTTCAATGATTTCAACTAGATTGCCATCTGGTGATGTTCCAGAGAAGATCATACCAGCTTTTTCGAATTCTTCACGGTAAGTGTTGTTGAATTCCCAACGGTGACGGTGACGTTCTTCAACTAAGGCTTCATTGTTGTATAATTCACGTGCTTTAGAACCTTCTTTAAGGGCACATGGGTATAAACCTAAACGTTGTGTACCACCTAAGTTTTCAAGGCCTGATTGTGTTGTCATCAAGTCGATTACTGGGTGTTCAGTGTTTGGATTGATTTCAGTTGAGTTAGCGTCTGTGTAACCTAATACGTGACGGGCAAACTCAATAGAAGCCACTTGTAGCCCTAAACAAATCCCTTGGAATGGTACATTGTTTTCACGTGCATATTTGATTGCTTGGATTTTACCTTCAATACCACGGTTACCAAATCCACCTGGTACTAAGATACCGTCAGCATTGCCAAGGATCTCTTGTACGTTGTCCGCTGTAATGGTTTCAGAGTCGATCCAGTCGATGTCGATTTCTGCATCATGGGCATAACCTGCGTGGCGTAATGATTCTGCTACTGATAGGTAAGCGTCTTGAAGCGATACGTATTTACCAACTAGAGCGATTTTTACTTTCTTAGATAGGTTTAATACACGGTTTTCAAGGTTACGCCATTCGCGCATGTCTGCTTCTGGTGTTTCGTCTAGACCTAATACTTCACATACTTTATCGTCTAAACCTTCTTGTTGTAGACGCAATGGTAGTGTATAGATTGTTTCTACATCACGATTTTGGATAACGGCATCTTCTTCAACGTCACAGAATTGTGCGATTTTCGCAGTCATACCGTCTGGTAGTGGGTGTTCTGAACGTACAACTAGGATATTAGGTTGGATACCCATACCACGTAATTCTTTCACAGAGTGTTGCGTAGGTTTTGTTTTCAACTCACCAGCTGCTGCGATATATGGTAGTAAAGTTGTGTGGATGTAGCAAACGTTGTCAGCACCAACTTGTGAACGCATTTGACGTAATGCTTCAACGAATGGTGTTGATTCAATATCCCCAACAGTACCACCAACCTCAGTAATCACGACGTCAGCGCCTGTTGTATCACCTGCACGTAAGATTTTATCTTTGATTGAGTCAGTGATGTGTGGAATTACTTGGACAGTTGCCCCTAAGTAGTCCCCGCGACGTTCTTTGTTGATAACTTCTGAGTAAATTTTACCAGTTGTTACGTTTGAATATTGATTTAAGTTGATATCAATAAAACGTTCGTAGTGACCTAAGTCTAAGTCAGTTTCAGTTCCATCATTTAACACAAATACTTCCCCGTGTTGATAAGGGCTCATAGTACCTGGGTCAACGTTAATGTATGGGTCAAACTTTTGAATGGTTACTTTTAAACCTCTATTTTTTAATAAACGTCCTAAAGATGCTGCAACTAAACCTTTACCGATTGAAGAAACTACCCCACCGGTTACAAAAATATACTTTGTCATGATATCCTTCCTTTTCCAAAAAATTTATATGCTTACATAAGAAGGGAGATGCGGATAACTATTTTCCTTAGAAAAAATAAAAAAATCCCCATCTTTCCTAAGAAAGACAGGGAGTAACGTGTTCATCTCACAATAGTTATGAAACTAAAGTGCCCAAATAGAATAATAATTCATTCACTTATTTGAGTCAAGGAAAAACAACATATTTTTTATAGAAGTTTAGAAATCTTTGTTAGAAGTCTTCTTCATCTTCCTCATCATCATCTTCTTCGTCAACTAGGCTAAGGTCGCCTTCAAGACCATCTTCAAGATCGTCTTCTTCCTCGTCGTCACCTAATTCACCTAAATCAGAAGAGTAAGCTGAAATTTCGTCTTCTTCATCTTCTTCTTCGTCATCGTAATCTTCTTCGTCTTCAACGTAGTCCACATCTTCTGGGTCGTCAGACGCGTAGTCAATTAAGTCTTCATCTTCAACAGAAGCCAACAGACTCTTGCTACCTTTGTGTTTCGCTTTGATATCGTCGTCATCAATTGACGAAACAATTTCTTCATCGATTGAATCAACTGCATACCACTCACGTAAGCCCCAACGGTTTTCACCTAAAGAGATAAAACTACCATCATAGTTCATTTCTGTGTAGAAATTCGCCATTTTGCCTTCTAATTCGTCTTGTGGCATGTTCAAGAAATCTTGAATTTCAGCTAATAAATCATTGAACTCGAATACATTATTCGTTTCCACTAAAATTTGGTATGCGACTTCAACCATTGATAACTGTTCTTTGTTTTGACCAGCAAATCCTTTTAATTCCACTACTAGTTCATCCTTTCGCCTTATAACCAACGCACTTGTGATTAATCGTCTAGTATATCCATTATATATTACTACACATGGACCCTTGTTTGCAATTCGATTTGGTATTGCCCAATCATTTCTTCTGATTGGTATAAGTTGTATGCCATCCGGGCATTAAAGGTATCCGCATCGTTTTGGTTTACATTAAGTAAATTTAATTGTCCCTGGAAAGTAATTGCTTGTGCATCTGTCACATGGTAGAGGATATCCGTTTTTTTACCTTTGACTAGATTCATTGTCGTTTCTGTACCGTTCACTTGACGACGGATAGTCACTTTATCGTTAGCTTCAAATTTTAAACGGACAGCTACCGTGTTTTCAGTGATTTTTTCTTCATATTCTACATAAATAGCCTCGCCGACTTCATAGTAGTAACCATTTGTTTTTGTTGTAAATTCCTCTTGCACTTGTTGGCCATCACGATCTTGTTGGATATAGTTTTTAACTTTTAACTGGATTGCTTGTTTACCAGCATTTGCCATTTGGCAACCTCCTCTAATGACACCTTTTCTTGTATATTTAACCTCCCCTATTCTAACACGATTCGCTTAGACTTCAAAGATTAGATACCTATGAAACCGCCGTGAAATAGGGGAAATAGCTACTTTTATGGTACAATATAGACAAATTAGTGGGAAGGACTTTCACATGATGTTTGACGACTTTAAAACAAGCGACAAACCGCTGACTATGGCGGTTTATAAAGATATTACTCAAAATAATCAAGCCTATGGTTTAGAGGAAGCAGATGCAGCCTTGTTACCCTTTGCAGTTGATGATGCCATCTTGAATGCTATTAACCAAGAAACTTTTGAAGCGCCCTTAGCCATTCATTTCTGGCCAACCCGCCCAACTGTTATTCTTGGGGGGATGGACACTAGGCTACCAGACTTTAATCAGGCTGTGACTTGGCTGTATGAGGACCAAGCCATTTTGCCTGTTGTACGACCTGCTGGTGGTTTAGCGGTGGTATCTGATCCAAATGTCTTGAACGTGACCCTATTAATGGACACTAAAAACCAAGCCTTTACCATTGATCAGGCTTATGAATTTATCGTCGCACTCTTACAAGAAATGATGGACGCACATGGTATATCACTAGAAGTCGGGGAAGTCGCAACCTCCTACTGCCCTGGTAAATTTGACGTATCCATTCATGGGCAAAAAGTAGCCGGTATTGCCCAACGTAGAATCGGTCATGCAGTAGGTATCTACCTCTACATGTCAATCACCGGAGATCAAGCCAGTCGCGGCCAATTAGTCGCTGATATGTACAAATCCGGTCAAGCAAGTAAAGATGAAAAAGGCCGGTATCCAAACGTGGACCCGAATGTTATGGCCAACTTGTCCGAATTCGCGCCTATTGATACAGTCGAAAAATTTGTCGATGACTTGTTAAGGGTCATTGCGGATGCTGGGGTTGAATTAAACGAACGAAGTCAAGACGACTTAGATACGGCGACTTATAGCCAACGGATGCAGAAACGAAACCAAGTCCTTTACGATATATTAGCGAATCAATAGATAGAAACCGCCCACCTTCACGTATAAATATAGTGAAGCAGAGTTTGATAAAGGAGATTGTTATGAGTATTGCAGAAGCGAGTAAACGCATACCCGAGAAGGTGTTTCGGGACCCCGTGCACGACTACATCCACGTCCAACACCAGGTAATTATGGACCTGATCAATGCTAAAGAAATGCAACGCCTACGCCGAATCAAACAAATGGGGACGGCTTCTTATACCTTCCACGGGGCGGAACATTCACGGTTTAGCCATTCCTTGGGTGTGTATGAAATTGCTCGGAAGATTTGTGATAAATTCGTCCGTAACTTTTCGATTGAAAACGGCGGGGTTTGGGATGATTCTGAGCGGTTAGTGGTTTTATGTGCAGCCCTCTTGCATGACATTGGACACGGGCCTTTTTCCCATACTTTTGAGAATATCTTCAATACCGATCACGAAAAGATGACAAGAGAAATCATTTTGTCAGAAGCCACTGAGGTCAACCAGATTTTGCGTGGGGTATCCGCTGATTTCCCAAGACAAGTAGCGTCTGTCATTGATAAAACCTATCCAAATCCGCAAGTTGTTCAGTTAATTTCTAGTCAAATTGACGCTGACCGAATGGATTATCTACTCCGTGACTCTTACTTCTCTGGGACCAATTACGGGAACTTTGATTTAAGCCGGATTCTACGAGTGATGCACCCTTATCAGGATGGGATTCGTTTTGACTATAACGGCATGCATGCAGTGGAGGACTATATTACAAGTCGTTATCAAATGTACATGCAAGTCTACTTCCACCCTGTTTCAAGAGGGATGGAAATGCTACTCCACCATTTGTTAAAACGCGCTCAAGAATTGTTCCTGACAAAAAATGAATTTACCAGTCGTGATACCCACGCTTCATTCTTAGAACCATTTTTTACTCAGGACTGGACATTAGAAGACTACTTGCGCCTAGATGACGGGGTCTTACAAACTTACTTCCAACACTGGATTTTCTACTCAGAAGACCCAGTCTTGCGAGATTTAGCTGACCGCTTTGTTAACCGTAAACCATTTAAGTCAGTCACTTATAACGAGATTGAAAACCAAGAGGACGTGAAAGTCTTGATCGACTTAGTGGGCAAATTAGGCTATGACATCCAATACTATGTTGCCATGAACTCGCGCTTTGATTTACCGTATGATTTCTACCGACCAAATGCGGAGAAACCACGTACGCAAATTGAATTGGTTGAGAAAAATGGCCACATGGTCGAATTGTCAAAAGCTTCGAGTTTAATCGCAGCCTTTACTGGTCAACAGCGCGGTGATGAGCGACTATTCTTACCGAATGAATTGTTCTACGGGAAAAACCGTGACAACATTACCTTGTTTGAACCTATCTTGACGCAAATCCACGCCATGACCAAAACAGGTAAAATCACACCACTAGACGAAAACTTAACAGATACTTTTATCTAGCTTTCTAACAAATATCATATTATCCCTAAAATTCAATCCTATACTTTCAAATAAACTTCTACAAGAAAGCTTACATTTTAACTTTGTAAGCTTTTTCAATTATAATGAAGGTAACGGAGGTGGGAATATGGAAAATATTCGTTTATATAATGGTGTTGATATGCCTCAATTAGGTTTTGGTGTCTTTCTAATCAAGGATTATTCGGAATGTGAACGTTCAGTGATTGATGCTTTGGCATCCGGCTATCGGTCGATTGATACGGCCCAATTTTATCAAAATGAGGAAGCAGTCGGTTCGGGTCTAGCCCAGTCAGATGTGCCACGTGAGGATATCTTTTTAACGTCTAAAATCTGGCCAAGTGACTACGGTGAAGAAAAAACACACGATGCGGTTTTAGGATCCCTAAACCGTTTAGGAACTGATTACCTAGACTTAGTCTTATTACATCAGCCATTCGGTGATTACTTTGGTGCTTGGCGTGCCTTAGAAAAACTTTACCGCCAAGGTGTTATTCGATCGATTGGTATTTCTAACTTCTACCCAGGTCGCTACCAAGATTTCGTACATTTTGTGAATGTAAAACCTATGGTCAACCAAGTAGAAGCACACGTCTTCTACCAACAAGAAGCCTTACAAAAGGTGATGGAACCATATGGTACAGTTCTTGAAGCTTGGGGTCCACTTGCACAAGGTAATCATGATTTCTTTAACCACTCTGATATCAAGGCCATTGGTGATAAATATGGTAAGTCAAATAGCCAAGTCGGCTTACGGTTCTTATTGCAATTAGGTTATGTAGTGATTCCAAAAACTACCCATAAAGAACGCATGGATGAAAACTTTGATGTCTTTGATTTTGAATTATCAGATGAAGATATGGCCAAACTGAAAGGCTTAGATACTGGACAACCAAACCAAGCACCACATTGGGATCCAGAAAGAGTCAAAGCTATTTTGAGTAAATAGTTTTAAGTAACTAGTCTTAAGCAAATAAGCTTAAAATTAAGGAGGGACTTTTTATCAAGGATTCGAAGTTGACTATCATGCTTGTAGTAGTTGTTGCGGTGAGCCAATATATTATTTCCCTCTTTGACTTGATTACGTCACCCTTTGTCAATGTGCTTGTTTTAGCATTTCTAGTGATTGCCACAAATGACCTATACAAGCTATTTCAGCGTAAAAGCCACTAAGTCATTTTTCAAATAAAAAAGAGTAGCAAATCGCTACTCTTGTATACGTGGAGGTCGTAACATTTGTTTCGACCTCTTTTACTTATGAAATATCGCTTATAATCGGGTTCCAAAAGTCAAACGCTTCCGACACTTCCCAAAATACGCCAATTACTTAGCAGCAATTGTTCGGTTTTGGACTAGCGCACCGTGTCTAAACAACTTTTGTCACACCTTGTTTTATTTCACTTTAGCTATTGGTTTCCCTGCTTCCATCAAGGCTTTATTCCGTAGAAAGCCAAATGATAGAATGACTAAGGCAAATCCTGCGAACAACAGGATATAGGAAATGGGCATAAAGTCGGCTAATGGGCCAAACAAGGCCATCCCTAAAGGCATCATGGCGGTGTTAATCATAGACATAACGCCAAATACCCGACCTAGATAGGCTTCTTCCACGTGGTCTTGGATCAATACCATAGACGGTGTATTGAATAAAGGGACCGCAATCCCCGTAATGACCATCAGGACGACATACAACCAGAAGGTGTTGGTCGACCCTAATCCCAAGGTACAGGCTGCCAAGATAAAGGAACCCAAGGCCATGGTCTTGATTCGGTTGGGAAATCCTTGCCACCAAGAAATCAAGCCACCACCTAATACGAACCCGACTGAGAAGGCAATTTCAATAGCTGACAACCGCCACACTTCGTCTCCATATGTCCTTGTCACAACTAAGGTCGGTAACATTGAGGCTGGCGCGATTAGTAACATGAAGATTCCGAAGAAGATGAATAGGTTTCTTAGAAAGTCATGGTTTTTGACGTAACGGACACCCATCATAAAATCAGCAGTATAGGACGCAGACTGGTTTCTACTTGCCTTATCATGGGTCCGAACTTTCAAGAAGAGCATGGTGACAATCGCTAATCCCGCTGTAACCACATCGACTAGGAAGATATAAGCCAGTGGCCAAGCTGCTAGTAAACCCGCTGATATCAAAGGCGACCCGAAGTTTAGGATCCCTTGAATTGAGGAATTGAGGCCGTTAATCCGAGTTAATTCTGATTTAGGGACGATTTGTGGCAAAATTGCACCCACTGCCGGTGTTTGGACGGCTGCCCCAAAGGCACGAATGGCCGCCACAATCAGTAACATCCAAATCTCTTGGTAACCTTGCATATACAAAAAGGCTAAAATCAGCGTAGCTAGTGCAATTCCACCATCAGCCCACATGATTAATTGCTTACGGTTAAACCGGTCAGCCCAGACCCCTGTTACTGGCGATAGTAAAAAGGTTGGTAAAAATGCGCAGATGATATACAAGGTCATCATGACACCAGACCCTGTTTCAATCGTAATATGCCACATAATGGCATACTGGACGATGGATGAGCCGAATAGGGAAATCCCCTGACTGGTTAGGAATAATGCGACATCCCTTACCCAGTTGCTATTTGTTTGTTCATTGATTTCATTCATGGAAATCTCCCCCATATTTCAAACTTTCTTCGTCTTTCATCTTACTCGACCAAGCCATCCCTGTCGATATTTAAGCCGTTCAAAAGGGCATATACAAGTAATTTATAGGCAAATGCTAATGAAATCGAAACCTACTTTGACGAAACAAAAAAATCGAGACCAGTGGCCCCGACTTTATTTAATCTATTTATCTTTCTATAATGCTTCCATAAAGGCAGCCATCCGGTCCATGGCTACGGCGATATCCTCGTAGGCTGCAGCATAAGAGAAACGGAAGTAACCTTGGCCACCTGGCCCAAAGGCTGAGCCAGGAATGACACCGACTTTTGCTTTTTCCGCTAGGTCTAAAGCAAAGGCTTGGTCATCGTCGCCGTATTTGGCTGGAATGCGGGGGAATACATAAAATGCGCCGGCTGGATGCGGGATATCAAATCCCATAGCCGTCATCCGGTCCATAATCATCTTCCGGCGGTGGTTGTATTCACCCTTCATGTCCTCAATGGCTTGGTCGCCGTCGTTATAAGCAGCTACCCCAGCCCACTGGTCAGGTGTTGATACACAGGTTACCATAGTTTGGAAAATCTTGAACAACTCTTCGTATAGGTCAGCTGGAATATGTAAGAAGCCTAGTCTAAAGCCGGTCATGGCATAAGATTTAGACGCACCTGCCAATAAAATTGTCCGGTCAGGCAATTCTTCCACCATTGAATAGTGGTCGCCGTCATAAACCAAGTCTCCGTATATTTCATCCGATAAGATATAAACATCCGGATACTTCCGCAAGACCTCCGCCAATCTCTTGACCTGGTCCTTAGAGTAAGTTGTCCCAGTTGGATTATTTGGGTAATTCAGCATCAACAACTTGATCTCAGGATGCGCCTGTAATTCACGGTCCAAAGCTTCAGGCGTTAAGACAAAGTCATCCGCAGACGTATCCACAAAAATTGATTCCCCACCAGATAAGATAGAAGAATAGCCATATAGTGGAAAATATGGTGATGGAATCAATACCTTATCGCCAGGATTCAATAGAGCCATCATGGTAATCATAAAACCTTGACTAGCCCCCACCGTCACCATAATTTGTTGCCAGTTTAACTTCAGCTGATGACGACGTTGGTAAAAATTGGCAATCGCCTGACGCAACTCCTGTAAACCATCCGAAGCCGCATAGTGGGTAAAATTCTTATCCAAAGCCTCTTTCATCGCATCCTTGATAAATTCAGGCACATCAAAATTCGGCTCCCCAATCGTAAAATTCAATAAGCCTGGAATCGTTGACACCTGCGCATCAAAAGCCCGAATCTCAGACGGCGTAATCTGCTTCAACCGCTCATTAATCGTCATACCACAAAATCCTCTCATTAACCGGCCAGTTCCCCAACCGCATATTTTCTATATTGTAGCACTTATCTCCAAAAATCGTGATGCGTTTTCTAAACCTTTTTGTAAAAGGGCAGTTCCTAAGCTTTAAAAATTACAAAAGATTTAAAGGCTACCGCTATTGGTCTGACTTTTGGTAGTATATAATGAAAAGGAAGTGGCATTATAAGGGATGCCAGCAAAAATGCTTTAACCCTTTTTCCAAATAAATATATCAAGTGTAATAATGAGGAGTGTATACGATGGCACAACGGAGATATAATACGGATGCGAGTGTCAACCAAATGCAAGTTTTGCGAGCCGAGACGCATGAGAAAGCCAGCGCCTTATCGGCGGATATGCGGTCCTTCTTCCAGGATTGTGAGGGGTACTTTCTAACGAGCGGTCCGGCGCAACCTGCGATTTATCAGGAGTTATCAAAATTAGTGGACCGGTTGCAAGTAGCGGAATTGCGACAAATTTCAGCGGAGGAAGTGCTGGGGATGTCAGGGGAAGATTATTGTAAGTTGACCCTACGTCGCTTGAATATTGAACGTTATGATTTTAATTTAGCTAAGTATGTACCAGCTGTTCTATCATTTTTCATCTTAACTTTAACCATTTATGCGACTTATATGTTTATTGCCGGTTACGCATGGTGGGGGGACTTTGCTTCTGCTATCCAGATGCCAGTTGCGGTATCAATTTTAGGGTTGCCTCTACAGGTTTTCGTGATTTTCACAGCCATTTTCTTCTGGGTGACTTTCAACCGCAATACTGCCTTTGGCCGCAAGTGGTATCAAGGCTTTAATGTCTTATATTTATTTGCCGGCATCTTTTCTGCCGCACTAGTCTTCACTCTACCCTACATTATCCGTTCATACCGGGTAGCGCAGATTAACCTGCCAGTCTGGTTGGTATGGGCCCTTGCCATTATCGCTGCCGCATACTACTTCTTAGTCTCTTACTTTAATGTGGGCGACAAAGTAGACTTGTGGATTTCAAACCGAGCAGCTCAGTCGACTTTAAGTGATGATGACACCTATTCACCAACTTTAGGCGCCTATTTAACAGGCCAGCCGGGGGATGACGACAAGGATTTAACCCCCGTTCGGGAATTAGACCAAACACCTAATAGTAATCATGAGGAAAAACCGGCAGTCTCTGATGAACCTATGCGTCTAAATAACTTGTGGAATACCGTTATGTTGAAACGTCCGATTATTAACCGGAAGACTTACCGGGAAATGCAAGACCGTCAAGAACGCGATGGTTATAGCGATAAGGCAGATAAAGACAACAAGAAAAATAGCGAATCTGGCAAAACCAGTCAGCGCCGTAAAAAATAAGGGCTAACAAAAGCTGAAATTCGCTGATATTGGTACTGATAAATAGTACTGATACATTGTACCGATATATAGTAAGGAGCTAACTAAGTGAAGATAGCAGTAATAGGTGGCGGGATTCTTGGATCGACCGCTGCCTTTTATTTAACCAAAGACCATGATGTAACCCTATATGACGACGGAATTGGACAAGCTACTAAAGCGGCGGCCGGCATTATCTGCCCCTGGTTCTCTAAACGTCGCAATAAACCCTGGTACCGCCTAGCCAATGGTGGGGCCCATTTTTACCGAGACTTATTGAAAGATTTGGCGGACGCTGGGATAGTGACCCAGGCTTATCAACAAAAAACGACTTGGTTGTTGAAGAAGAAACCCAAACTGATCGATGATTTGATGGCGATTGCTGAAAAACGTCAGGCAGAAGCACCTTTAATCCAAGAAATTAACAAGTTATCCCCAACTTATCAACAGGCGCGATTTCCCCATTTTCACTATGACAACGACCTGATTGAAACGGATGGCGGTGCGGTAGTAGACGGTCATGATTTATGTCAGGATTTAATTACCGCAGCTAAGGGGGAAAATCTAAAAGTTGTGAATGTTCGGGCAGATTTAACTTTCTTAGATGATGGTAAAGTTATGGTGAAAAATGACCAAGAAGTCTATGATACCGTGGTTTTAGCGACTGGTGCTTGGTTGGGTCAGGTCCTTGACCCACTGGGCTATCAAGTAGATGTCCGCCCTCAAAAAGGCCAACTGGCAGTGTTTGAAACTGACTGGGATACCCAAGCATTACCCCTGATTATGCCTGAAGGTGAAGGTGATTTTATCCCCCATTTAGACGGGAAAATCTTTGTGGGTGCTAGTCATGAAGACGAAGAAGGATTTGATTTATCCACAGACCCAAGTCGATTAGTGGATATCTTTTCCACAATCTATCAACTGGTCCCTGAATTGGCTAACTATCCAGTCACTGATTATAAAATTGGTAGCCGGGCTTACACCTCTGACTATGCGCCCTTCTACGGACCATTGCCTGACCGACCAAATGTTTATGTAGCATCCGGCTTGGGTTCATCTGGTTTAACCACTGGCCCTTTGATTGCTAGAGAGATGAGTCGCCTAATCAACAATGAGGAAACCTTGCTTGATCCTAGCGACTATGCCGTTGAAAATTATATCCAAAAACGTGTGCAATAGTAGGAATGTCTTTCTAATCATTTCAACTAAACAATACAATACAAAGTCCTTGCTGTATCGAATGAATCAGCAAGGACTTTTTCGCGTTCTTTTTTCACCTACTTAGTTCGCATAACTTTTGAATTATTTTCTAATCCTGCTAGCATTGTGCTTTTTCTTACAAAGCTAACATGAATCGCGTAGATAATGTTACATCGATGAGAAAATCATGTGAGGTATCTTCTGTCATCCTACTTTTTTTAAAAATTTTTTTAAATTATTTTACACGACGCAAACCCTTGAGAGATAAGAAAAAGATGAGATTAACTCTCATCGTATTCTTAAAATAATAGTTGACATTCAAATTCAAAGTGACTAGGATACAGGTATCAAAACTTACTTGTAGGCTTTTCTACAAGAATTTTGTTTTGCATGTTTTATTAAAATTAAAGAAAGGGTGCGGTATATCTTGTCTATCGATTTTGATAACAGAGCGTTTGGACGTCAATTTGTTGATGTCGTAAAAGCTAACACGACCATCTCTCATGATCATTATTCTACCTATGACTTGAAACACGGTCTACGGAATGACGATGGTACAGGGGTATTAGTTGGCGTGTCTGGGATTGCTTCAGTTTCAGGATATAAAATGCTAGATAATAAAATAATGCCGACAGAAGGGGAACTCCGTTATCGGGGAATTCGATTGACAGACTTAGTAGAGAATTATTTTAAAGAAGATAAGTTCGGCTATGAAGAAACCATCTACCTCTTGCTCTCAGGCAGTTTACCAACTAAAGGGGAAATGGCTGCTTTCAATGAATTACTGGAGGAGAATCGAAAACTCCCCGATAGCTTCATTGAAAATTTCATTATTAATTCGCCATCCGAAAACGTAATGAATAATATGCAGCGGGTATTGTTGGCACTTTATTCCTTTGATGATAAGGCGGAAGATCGTGATTTTGAAAATCAAATCTCTCAAGTCATTTCTATCATTGCGAAGATGCCACTCATACTTGCCTATTCCTACATAGGTAAGAAGTATTACTACGATGATGCGTCACTTATCTTGCATCACCTGGAGCCGAATATGTCGACAGCTGAAACGATCCTTCATCTCATTCGTCCAGATGCGACATTTACAGATGAGGAAGCCAAGTTATTAGACCTATGTTTGATTATCCATGCCGAACACGGTGGCGGGAACAATTCAACCTTCGCTACTCACGTAGTGTCCTCAACAGGAACGGATACTTATTCAACCATTTCAACAGCCTTAAGTTCGCTTAAAGGGTCAAAACACGGTGGGGCCAATTCGATGGTAGAAGCCATGGTGCAAGATTTAAAAGCCACAACGGCTGATTGGACGGATAAGGACCAAGTTGAAAAATACCTACGTGATATCTTAAATAAGCAAGCCTTTGACAAGTCAGGCCTCATCTACGGTATGGGGCATGCAGTATATACAAAGTCAGACCCACGAGCTGTTTTGTTGAAAGATAAGGCGAAAGAAATGGCCATTGAAAAAGGTTATTGCGATGACTTCAACCTCCTAAGTAACATCGAAGACATCACCAAAGACCTCCTCAATGAAAAGCGTCCTGGCAGTGAAATTTGTGCCAACGTCGATTTATACACGGGCCTTGTTTATAGAATGCTTGGACTGAGTCCAGACCTCTATACCCCAATCTTTGCCGTCGCACGAACTGCCGGTTGGTGCGCCCATCGCTTGGAACAAATTCAAGACCCGAAAATTATCCGCCCAGCTTATGTCAATATTTCCGAAAACAAGGCCTACCTTGCCATGGAAGATAGGGAAAGCAAACACAGTCAACTAGCTATCAAGTAACGATCAAATAATAACAGACACTCTGGTTTACGAAAGGGAAAGTGATTACTATGGGAAACAACACTGATTTAAACAACAAAGAAGCCTTTGCTAAAATTAAACATAACAACCGTCAAGCAAAACCACGTACACGCGGAATTACAGAAATCCGTGGACCATACTATACGGTTATGGGTGAACGCTACTTACGCGATGTGTTAGAAACAATGGGTGAACATGTAGATATCTTGAAATTTGCTGGTGGTTCTTTCACCTTAATGCCTGAAGAAGAATTGATTAAAATTTTAGACTTGGCGCATGAATATGGTGTCAAAGTATCTACAGGTGGATTCATGGAATATGTTTTAACACAAGGAATTGAAGCGGTAGACTACTACATTAGTGAATGTAAGCGTGTTGGTTTTGACATCATTGAAATCTCTACAGGATTCATTACTATGCCAACTGATGACATTGTCCGTTTAGTAGAACGCGTGCAAGATGCCGGTCTATTAGCCAAACCAGAAATCGGTGTGCAATTTGGTTCAGGTGGTACCAACACAATCGAACAAAATGAAGCAGCCGGTCTACTTGATCCAGCTCAAGCGATTGAAGTAGGTAAACGTTGTTTAGAAGCTGGGGCTTACATGTTGATGATCGAGTCTGAAGGGATCACTGAAAGTGTGGCTAGCTGGAGAACAGAAATTGCTACCCGTTTCGCTTCAGAATTAGGTACTGAAAAAGTCATGTTTGAAGCAGCTGATCCGGATGTATTCTCTTGGTATATTAAAAACTACGGTCCAGACGTGAACTTGTTCGTTGACCATAGTCAAATCGTACAATTAGAAGGTATTCGTCGCGGTATCTGGGGTAACAACGAATTATTCGGCCGTGTAATTACCTTAAACGACGATAAAAACTAAGTAGTCATATAAACGTCAACTATAGGGGGGTATGCGTTTTTGACCATACCCTTCTTATATATATCTATAAAGAAAATAGACTGAATAACATTTCGGAGGTCGAGTAGATGTCAAACGATAAACAAACATTGGTTCAACAACTTGCAAGCTGGGTAGAAAGCCGTAGCTATGATGACTTATCAGATGAAGCCATTAAAGTATTAAAATTACGTCTCTTAGATAGTATTGGAGTTGGGATCGGCGCCTTAGAAGGTCAACCCGTGAAAGATATCCGCAAGATGACAGAAGATTTAGGTGGCGCCCCACTAGTAACCTTACTAGGTGGCGGTAAATCTAGCCCTGACTACGCAACTTTTTATAACGGGGCAGCTATCCGTTATTTAGACTACAACGACTCATACCTAGCGAAAAACGAAACCTGCCACCCATCTGATAATATTGCCCCAGTATTAGCCGCTACTGAATACGCTGGCGGTAGCGGGAAAGACTTCTTACTTGGCTTAGGCATTGCCTACCAAGTCCAAGCCCGCTTATCTGACGTTGCCCCTGTACGTGACCATGGTTTTGACCATACTGTACAAGGAAGTTACGGTGCCGCTGCAGGTGCGGCCGCTGCCTTAAAATTAGATGCTGATAAGACCGCAAATGCCATTGCCATTGCGGGTACAGGCTACAATTCATTACGGGTGACTAGGACCGGTGCCTTATCTCACTGGAAAGGTTTAGCTTATCCAAACACGGCTATGGGTGCCATGCATGCGACTTTACTCGCTAGCTACGGCATTACTGGACCTGAAGAGGTCTTTGAAGGAAACAAAGGATTCATGGATTCCATTGCTGGTAAATTTGATATCGACTGGTCGAAAGAAGATTTAAACCGGGTAACCAAAACCATCACCAAACGCTACAATGCTGAAATTCATTCCCAATCTTCTATTGAAGGTTTGCTGGAATTGAAAGATGCAGAAAATATCGCCGCTGATGGCATCAAGGAAATTCGCTTGTATACCTTTGACGTGGCCTTCAATATTATCGGTGGTGGCGAGGAAGGTGGCAAAAAGAACATCCAATTGAAAGAGGAAGCAGACCATTCACTACCTTACATGCTCGCTGTCGCCTACTTAGACGGACAAGTCATGCCTGAACAATACGAACCAGCCCGCATTACTAGTTCAGACGTTCAAGACCTCTTACAAAAAGTCCATGTTGAACCAGTTCAAGCATACAGCGACCGTTTCCCAGCAGAAATGGCTTGCCGTATTGAACTAGAAACCAACGACGGCCAAGTATTTGAAATTGAGAAAAATGACTACCACGGCTTCAACACCCACCCTGCCGATTGGGACGTCTTAATGGAAAAATATAAGGGCCTTACAAGTAAAATCGATGCTGACCTAGCAGATAAGATTGCTGCGACCATCAAAGATATCGAAAACGTTGATATCAGCGTCTTAACTGACTTACTAGGGCAAGTGAAAGTCAATTAAGAACATTATGCCAACTAAAAAAAGGCCTAGCTGAGTATACTTATATACTCAGCTAGGCCTTTTATCTTGTTCACAATAGATGAAGATAGATTAAAGGACGGTGCCTAAAATCGAGCTCACATCTTATAGTCGAGTTCGGACCTCCAGAAAGGACTGCGTTTCAGTTTAAGCTGTAGCTGACTGCGTCATCTACAGCCTTAATCTTCCAACGGTTCCTTTCTTGGCGTCGGTCCTCGCATCCTTACTAGTCGGGTGCGTTCGACCAGCTCAAGTCCACTTCAGAATAGTTTGCATCACACTTTGTGTGATACAGCACTATTCTTCCAGTGTTTTTGAGCTTAGCGGTCTCGCTTACACCCTTTACTTATTATTTTGTTCTTTTAATAAGTCACGGATTTCTGTTAATAGTAATTCTTGGCTATCAACAAGCGCTACTTCGTCGTCTTCTTCAACACCATCTTCTTCTTTTTCAAATTGGCTCTTCAATGTTGCTACAGCTTTCATAACGAAGAATAATACTAATGAGATAATTAAGAATGTGATCACTGCTTGGATAAAGTTACCCACAGTTAATACAGCTGAACCTAATTGAACTGTGATAGAAGTAAAGTCTGTTGACCCTAAAATCAATCCAACAAATGGCATGATGATATCACTTACTAACGAGTTAACGATAGCAGTAAATGCAGTCGCCATTACAACCCCAATAGCCAAATCTAAAACATTGCCTTTAGCGATAAAATCGCGGAATTCTTTTAACATTTTTGTTTCCTCCCTTAAATAAAATATGATGAATAATACATAATTTATTTAACCATACCGGTCATTTTTTGTAAAAAAATAGCCTAGAACTATACAAAAAAAGTACAATTTTAAGCTAAAAATTTCAATATTGTATTAAAAATGTACGAAATTGATGACCCCTAAACCAATCATCAAACAAGAAACCACCAAATGCAACTTCCGGTGCATGAAAATAATGGCCACAAACTCCCGCACCCAATTTAACATCCGCTCCATCACCGTCGCCTGTGCACCCACACCAGACATCTGGTACAAGCCCTCCATATTGGCGTACAACTGACTGCGATATAAATGGTAAGACGACGTCACAAAGACCGCTTTCGTGGTTTTCAACTGCTTGACATTCGCCTGCATAATCCCTTTTGCATAAATAAAATTCTCATGGGTATTTCGCGCCTGGTCCTCAAGCAAAATCATCTCAGGTGGCACCCCGTGATCCACCAAATAATCAGCCATAATCCGCGCCTCACTCACTTGCGAATCCGCCCCAGTCGACGTCCCACTCACGATAATCCGTGGCACCGATTGAAATTGGAACTGTTGCCGCTCGATATAATCCACTGCCATATCCAACCGACTCTCCAAAACACCCGAAGGTTTCCCATCCTTAGACAACTGCTCCCCCAAAATCAGCACAAAATCCTGTTGGCCCTCATCCTCCAACAAGGTCAATCGCAAGGTTACCACCAAATAATTAACGAAAGCGAGCACGAAATAGGCCATCGCAAACTGGAAGACCCTTACCACTTCCTGGTTAAAAAGGGTCGAGTAGAAGAAGCTGGCAACATATTGGAAGACAGTCCCGCCAATCAATACAGCAGCCAATAGTAAACCTACCGTCAACTGCAATTTTGACTTTTCAATCCGATAGACTTTCAAAGCATAGGAAATCATCCCGATCCCAAAAATCATGGTAAATAAAGGCGCTAATAACCGGACATACCTGTCCAACCAATAAAAGACATGCTGGAAGAAGGGATGGTTGTTAAAAGTCGGATCATTTAAAATTGCAAAAAATAAGATAATAAAACCTGCTAAAAAAAGGAAATTATCCACCAAATTCCTCGGTGCAATCACTAAAATGACGATGCCAACAAGAAAACATGTCAGCGCTATGAGATATGGAATCATAAAGCCTCCTAGATTTCGTGGTAAGCTGCGTACACGTCCCGCTTATTCACGCCCGTTTGCTTAGCCACTTGTTTAATGGCATCCTTTGTCGACAAGTCTTTTTGCCCCATCCACCAGTCCACCTGGTCTTTCAAGGACATCTCCTCTAAAGCATCCTGCAACATCGTCGCCTCAGTCACTGGCGCATCATTACCCGCAATATAGAAGCAAATTTCCCCTTTAATCGGTCCATTTTGGTCAAAATGCACAGCCAAATCATCCAGGCTGCCTCGGTTAAACTCCTCAAACTTCTTAGTCAACTCCCGTACCACTACCGCAGGCCGGTCAGGACCAAAGGCATCTCGGCAATCCTCAAGAGTTTGCACCAAGCGGTAAGGCGATTCATAAAACATCATCGTGTAGGGAAAATTCACCAGGTCATCCAAGAAAGCCTTTTTCTCAGATTTCTTACGCGGTAAAAAGCCAATAAAGGCAAACTGGTCAGTATCCAAACCTGACGCCACAAGCCCCGTTAAGGCCGCATTAGCACCCGGCAGTGGCACAACCCGAATACCTTCTGCAATAGCTGCTTGCGCCAACTCAAAGCCTGGGTCAGAAATCGCTGGCATCCCAGCATCAGACACCTGCGCTAAATCCTGTCCATCCTTCAGCATAGCTAAAATTTGTGGCATCCGCGCCTGACTATTGTGTTGGTGGTACGACATCTGGCTAGTCGCCACCTCGAAATGATTCAACAATTTCTGCGTATTTCGCGTATCCTCCGCCAGAATCATCTCCACAGACTTCAACGTATTGACCGCACGAAAGGTCATATCCTCCAAATTCCCAATCGGCGTTGGCACCAAATACAAGGTCCCAAACCCTTCATTTTCCTGCTTTGTAAATGAATGTTGTACCTGAACCATGCCCTCACTCCTCATCTTTAACTGCTTTTTCTTCCTCCGGCAAAAAGGGTAAACCACTCTCCACGCTGTCAGCCACCCGGTCCGACCACATAGATGGTGGCCAAACCTGTTTGACGCCCCGTTCTTTAAGAAAGTTTTCCTTTTGACGTCTAGTCAACTGCTTAAACCGATACTCCGCTGACATGGCCCGCGACTTTGATGTAAACGGCTTGCTGTAAACCATATGGACTGGCCGACGCCCAGCTGCCTGAGTATACTTGGCTCCCTTACCTTGGTTATGAACCATTTCCCGACGATCAGGATCAGTCGTATATCCTGTATAAAGCGTATTATCACTGCAAGCTAGCACGTAGAAATAGTGCCATTTTTCTGACTTATTCGCCATAAATTAACTGTCTCATTTCTGGTGTATACTCGTCCGACAAGGTTTGCGTGTAGAAAGGTGGCAAGACCCGCAAACCCTTATCATGGCCATCTTTCATGAATTCTAGCAAAATGGTTTTCGCTTCTTTACCTGGTTTCGGATAGATAAATTGCAGCCGTTTCAAAGTCAAATGGTATTGGTTACCTAAAACAATCAACTCACTCAACCGCTCAGGTCTATGGACAATATATAATTTACCACGGTTACGTAGGACAAACTGAGCCTGCTGGAAAATGTCTTCCGCTGTCATCGCCACTTCATGGCGGGCCAAGGTTTTAGCATCCAATAAATTGACCTTAGATTCATCGTATTTCTTGAAATAAGGCGGATTACAAGTCACAACATCTACAGAATCCTTTTTAAAATGGTCACTAACCGATTTTAAATCCATCTGGTGAACCGTAATTTTGTCCGCCAAGTCATTATGTACCATCGATCGCTTGGCCATGTCTGCTACTTGAGGTTGAATTTCAATCCCATGAATCTGGGTTTTATCACTCGTTTTAGCCGACAGTAATAAAGGAATCACCCCGTTACCCGAACAAAAATCAATGACCTGCTTCACACGACTCGAAGACACCTGGGCGAAATGCGCCAATAAAATTGCGTCTACTGAGAAGGAGAAGGTCAGGTCACTTTGAATAATTTCAAGATTTTGCGGAATTAAGGCATCCAACCGTTCGCCTGCTTGTAATAAGGGTGTCTCCATTAGCCTTGATTCCCCTCACCAGCACGCTCACCATAAAGAATATCTAAACAGAACATACACTGTTCGTCATTTCCTCGGCGTTGACCGTAGGAAATATTACAAATATGGAAGCCATCTTCGTAGATATTCATAAGATTTTGACGGGCTTTTGACATCACCTGTGGCGTATCCTCGTCAGCAGGTTCATCTGTTTTCGCAGTATTTTGCGATAAACTATCGTTTAATTCCGTTAACTCTTGTACCCGTTCACGTAAATAAAAATTTTCCATTTTCAAGTTATGGGAAGAAATCAATAATTTGTCCCATTCCTCATTGATAGCATCAATTTTTTCAATCATCCCCTGCAAATCACTCTTCAATGCAGTAATTTCTTCTGCTACATGATGTTCATCCACGTTCCCACACCTACTTTCTACTAGTCATCCTATACCTGTTTAGCCAAAGCCTATTTGGCTATCGGATCATTTCAGTTAAAACGCAATATCTACGCTTTTTCACTCTCCATGATACCACATGATGTGGCTAACCTAAATGAAAACTTCATTTTCAACTAGCGTCAATTATAGCACACCTGTTCGGTTTTTGATTGGTAAAATGTACGGATAAAATGATTTAGTCATATTACTTGATGCAGTAGCTTTACCTTACCTACCATTTCCTAAAACGATTAGACTGACCTGTGCTAAAATAAAGACAATGAATCGACAAAAAATTTCAAACGAACGGAGTTTCACTCATGCAAGCATTTACCTTTGACAATATGTTTACCCTAGCTGATACCTACGATGAAACCGAATTATACTATTTCATTGGTAATCGCAAGGTCCCTAGCATGTATAGTAACAACAAAATCGTCCTAGATTTCGTCCCTACAGCTGAAGAATTAGATATTCTAGAAGACAATTTCCTAGATTACGCTTATGAGCTAAACTTGTCCTACTACAGCTTTGTTTTACCAATAAACCAACCCCTAGCACCAGATTTGTTCGCTTCAATCGGTGAAGTAGGCTACGAAATTTCACTAACCAAGTTGATGGTGCTAGATCCCGCTGACTTCAAAGCTACAACCAAAGCCAAAGATACCTACGGCGACCGTCTCGTCTTAAAAGAAGTAGATTCTTCTATTGAACAAGACTACTTTAATTTCAACCAAGTTTTTGATAAAGCGATTGATGACTCAGGTCAATTTGCAGCACAAAAGTTAAATTATTACCCATGGTTTCTAGCGGAAAATAATACTACTGCCCTAGCTGTCTATATCGATAACAAATTAGTCGCTATTACAGATGTCATCCGTCTTGCTCATGCCTATGAAATTGATAATTTCCAAGTTTTAGACGATTACCAGCGTCAAGGAATCGGTTCACTTATCCAACAATGGGTATGTGATAAAGCCCTAGCTGAAGGTAAAATGGTTATCCTGTCTGCTGATGCTGACGATACACCATATGACATGTATATAAAACAAGGGTATCAAGATGTAGGCATGCAGATTGGACTAAACCGCAAAATCGAAGCCCCCATCATTGAAGACATCCAAACTTACCAAGCTGACCCAGTTGCTTATATGCTTGAAAATGCTGCTTTTGATGACTTTGATGAATTCGAAGCATTTGAAGACGAATAAAATAAGTATTACAAAAGCCCTTTAATCGTGTTAAAACTTTTGATTCACTAAAGTCGAAAGCACATGAATAAAGGGTTTTTATTATATGCTTAAACATACGTCGTCACCCTGTTTTAAAATTCAGTTGACAACATCTAATTAACTTGCTAATCTAATGCTTGTATAAAAAGAAAGGAAGGATATATTTCATGACAGTTAAAGCGAAATTATTGGCTTACTTACTAGACCACCCAGGTCATTTCCATACTGGTCCAGAATTAGCTGACCACTTCCAAGTCAGCCGCAACGCTGTTTGGAAAGCTGTGAAGCAACTAGAAACTGAAGGATATGAAATTATCCGTCACCCTAAAAATGGCTATGCCTTAGAAAACCTCAACCATGCCATTGATCCTAGCCAAATTAGCCATGGCCTACAAAACGTTTGGCCTGAATTAAAGATTTACTACCAAGAATCTACCTCGTCAACCAATGACCTTGGTCGTAAACACGCAGCAGATCATCCTAACCAGCCTGCCCTCTTCATTTCAAATGAACAGACAGCTGGTCGCGGTCGTCGTGGTCGTGCTTTTTATTCATCGCTTAGCCAGGGACTTTACTTTTCACTCGTCATGACCCCACCAAAAGGTGTCAATAATGAACTGGTCGCTTCCATGACTATTGCTTCTGCTTCAGCATATGCAGAAACATTATCCAACTATTTAACTGATGATGTCATGATTAAGTGGGTGAATGACCTATTTTATCAAGGAAAAAAGGTTGTCGGTATCCTAACTGAAGCGACTTTTGATATGGAAAGTCAGACCATTTCACATTTGGTATTAGGGGTTGGGTCTAACCTTGCGGGTGACTTTTCTAAAGAAAATGCTGAAAATCAATCCGTTGCGGGCACCTTGTTCGGACCGCAATTACCAAGAGCATTTAATCCTAACGATTTAATCACGAACTTTTTGATTAAATTTAAATCCTACTATGATGACCTATCTAGTCTGGCTTTCTTGGACTATTACCGCAGTCACTTATTAGGTAAAAACCAATGGGTCAACTATACAGAAAATCACGAAAACTATCGTGGTAAAATCCTTGGTGTAACAGACCTTGGGCATCTTTCAATTGAAACACCAGATGGAAACGTACGGACGCTTGTATCTGGCGAAGTATCTTTCTCTAGTCAGCAATTTGCTGACCAATAGCCCACTTAAATTTTAATAGCAATAACTTTTGGATGTGTGATCATTTAGCGCACGTCCATCTATAAAATAAATGGTCAACCATAAATAAATTCTGGTTGACTCAATTAAAAGGAGATTAATATGACAAAATCATCTACTTACTACTGGGTACTTTCAGCACTTATGAGCGTGGTTACGCTGATCGCTTCCTATGTTGTTGTACCATTTGGTGCCATCCCCTTCACCCTGCAAACTTTAGCTGTTATTTTAACAGGTTTATTACTACCAAGAAAATATGCAGCAGTTACCATGCTATTAAACGCCATTCTTTTATTTATGTTTAAAGGTGCCTTTATTTACAGCCCTTCTTTTGGTTTTATCATCGGCTTTATTGTAGCCATGATTTTTGCCAGTCAAAACCCGGCACTTGAAAATGGTTGGAAAGTATTAACCATTCGTGCAATTGTCATGAATGTCATAATATTCTTATGTGGTTTAACATACATGTACTTAGCTTTAAACTTCTTACTAGATTCACCAATTACTTGGATGCAAACACTTATGTCAGGTATGATAATTTTCCTACCAACCGATATCATTAAAAACGTAGCAGCCATTTCCCTAGCTTTAGTCTTGAAAAAACGATTAGTCCTATAGAAATAGACCTTGCATTAAGCTTAAAAACCGAGACCTAGCCGTCTCGGTTTTTGTGATTTACCGAGATTTATTCATACGATTTTCTCCCTTATTTGTAATTGTTTTCACAAATGTTTTGTTATATACTCGTGTCAGTTAGAAGAATTTAGTATATTTTTATGTGGAACAAGCCTACAAAATAGGTATTTTATAATTTTTATCTACTTATGTACAAAAAATGCTCTTTTTAACTCATCAAAGTTCGTTATTTTATTCACAATAAAATTGGAGGTTAATATATGAAATTTGTTGCTATTGTTGGTACAAACTCTGATAGATCAACCAATCGCCAGTTGTTGCATTTTATGGCTGATCATTTTGCTAACCAGGCTGAAATAGAAGTAGTAGAAATCAAGGGCGTACCTGTTTTTACCCAACCAGAAGACAAAATTGCACCTGAGATTGTCCAAGCTATCTCGAAAAAAATCACTGAAGCTGATGGGGTGATTATTTCAACACCTGAATATGACCACTCAATTACCGCTGGTTTGAAATCCTTATTAGAATGGATTTCCTATACTGACCAAGCACTCATGGATAAAGCGGTGATGATTGTTGGTGGCTCACTAGGTAGCTTAGGGACTTCTCGTGCACAAAATCATCTACGTCAAATCCTTGATTCACCTGAATTAAAAGCACGTGTCATGCCAGGTACTGAATACTATTTACCTAATTCAGGTAAAGCTTTTGATGAAGATGGCCACTTAATCTATCCAGAGAAAGTTGTTGAACTAGAAAAACATTTCACCGAATTCATTGGCTTTGTTGAAATCCTTGCACAACTGCGTGAACAAGGGCAATTAACAAGCCGTCGGGACACAAACTTTTCGTGGGAAATTGGCTAAGGAGGACATGATATATGATGAAATTTATTGCTGTTGCCGGTAGTGCCGCTGACAAATCATACAACCGTACTTTACTTGAATTTATGCAAAAGCATTTTGCTAATAAAGTTGAGATTGAAATTCTAGAGCTTCGTGAAGTGCCTATGTTTGTGGAAACGGAAGATCAGGATAACTTACCTATTATTCAAACCTTTAATAAAAAAATTGCCGCTGCCGACGGTGTGATCCTAGCAACACCTGAACATAACCACTCTGTCCCTTCTGCCCTTAAGAGTTTAATTGAACACTTATCCTTTAATTTACATCCACTTGACGGTAAACCAGTCATGTTAGTGGGTGCTTCATATGACATTCAAGGCTCGTCACGTGCCCAATTACATTTGCGTCAAATCTTAGATACACCCGGTGTAAACGCCATTGTCATGCCTGGATACGAATTCTTATTGGGACGCGCGCACCAAGCCTTTGATGAGGATGGCAACTTGAAGGACGAAAACACTGTACACTTCCTAGAAACTTGTCTTGATCAGTTTATTCGTTTTGCCGATGTGGCTAGTATCTTAGCCCTACCTGAAGAGATTCGCTTCGAACCTGGTCAATATGAGGTGAAAGCAGTTGGGCATAATGGGCCACTTCCGATTACTGTGTCATTTAGTGATACCCGCATTGATAAGATTGATATTGATTCAAGTGGTGAGACTGAAGGGATTGCGGACTTAGTCTTCACGCGTATTCCAGAACAAATTCTTGAAAACCAGACCTTAAATGTTGACGCGGTTTCAGGTGCTTCTGTCACAAGTCAGAGTGTGATTGACGGCGTTGCGGATGCTGTGCGCTTGGCTGGTGCTGACCCAAACATCTTGAAGAAACGACCAAAAACAGCTAATAAAACTGCTAGCGAAACAATTGAATATGATACAGATATCCTGGTTATCGGTGGGGGTGGTGCTGGTTTAGCCGCTGCTGCTGCAACCCTTCAAAAAGGTAAAGATGTGATCTTACTAGAAAAATTCCCATCATTAGGTGGCAATACTGTCCGGGCTGGTGGGCCAATGAACGCCGCTGAACCCGCATGGCAAGCAACTTTCAAAGCCAACCCTGGTGAAGCCCATACCCTAGCTGAAGTTGCAGCGATTGATGTGGCAGCCATTGATCCTGAATACTTAGACGACTTTCTGGAATTGCGTGACCAAATCAATGACTACCTAAACCGCACTGGAAATGGGGAAGACTACCTATTCGATTCAGTCCTACTACACCGTATTCAAACTTATTTAGGCGGTAAACGTAGTGACTTGAACGGGCAAGAAATTCACGGCAACTATGCCCTAGTGAAACAATTGACGGACAATGCTTTAGGATCTGTTGAATGGTTGACTGAGATTGGCGTACCATTTGAACGTGACGACGTCTCTATGCCAGTTGGTGCTTTATGGCGTCGTGGTCATAAACCTGAAGGAAACGAAGGATTCGCTTTTATCTCTGTCCTAAAACCATACGTTGAGGAATATGGTGGTCTAATTCTCACTGAAACACCGGCTAAAGAATTACTGGTAGAAGATGGTAAAATTACGGGTGCAATTGGTCAAAATGCTAAGGGTGACAAAGTCATCGTTCACGCCAAAGCAACCATCATCACTTCTGGTGGTTTTGGTGCAAATACAAAGATGCTACAAAAATACAATACCTACTGGACTGAAATCGCAGATGATATTAAAACCTCAAACTCGCCAGCTATTACAGGGGATGGTATCTTATTAGGTGAATCTGTAGGCGCCGACTTAGTTGGTATGGGCTTCTCACAACTGATGCCTACATCCGATCCTGAAACGGGTGGCTTATTCTCTGGTTTACAAGTGCCACCAGCAAACTTTGTAATGGTCGATACTGAAGGAAAACGCTTCGTCAATGAATTTGGTAGCCGTGACGAACTAGCCCAAGCGGCTATTAATGTGGGTGGATTGTTCTACTTAATTGCCGATGATTTAATCAAGGAAACAGCTTATAATACCAGTCAAGAAAAAATCGACCAACAAGTCGCTGCTGGTACCCTTTTCCGCGATGATACGATCGAAGGCTTAGCCGAGCAATTAGGTATGGATCCAGCTGTGCTTGCAGATACGATTGCAAAATACAATAGCTATGTTGATGCTGGTGAAGACCCTGAATTCCACAAGTCAGCTTTTGCGTTAAAAGTGGTACAAGCACCATTCTATGCAACGCCACGTAAACCAGCCGTTCACCACACAATGGGTGGTTTAAAAATAGATACAGAAGCTAGAGTAATCAACACTGATGGCCAAGTAATTCCTGGGCTATTTGCAGCTGGTGAAGTTGCTGGTGGGATCCACGCTGGTAACCGTTTAGGTGGTAACGCCCTAACTGATATCTTTACTTTTGGACGGATCGCAGCCATCACTGCCCTAGCAGAAATGGATGAGGAATAAGGCAGCATAGCAGAAATTAGAATCATTAAAAGGCGCAAGAGCTCATCAACTCTTGCGCCTTTATGTTGTGATCTATACAAAATCGATAATCAGTATTTTGTCTGTTGCCAAGTGTTACATTTATTTTCGCTGTTCAAGTTATCTTCATGATAGCACGGATACTTACTTCTCACTATAGTAAGGAGAATAACAAAAAAATCATAATATCATCCAATATATTTTTTAATCTAGCATTTGAAGACAATTTGTCTACTTCTTATGAAATTATACAATTTTTTGTTTTTGCCGTTGATATTATATATGTGTCCCATACGAGGACATCATTTGATCCCCAAAAATGTATAAAAAGAGAGGAATGAATCATAATGATTTTAGCATTTGTAGCAGCTGCCCTTGGTATCCCAACCGCGGTAGCAACAACCGTAGTTAATGTTATCTTAGGGGCCGGCACATTAGTAACTGTACTAGGTATAATTTCTTCTGTTGCATCTGGGGGTGCAACAACAATTATGACAATTGGATGGGCAGCGTTTAAAAAGACTGTTCAAAACCTTGCAAAGAAAAGTATGGCTTCAGCAATCGCATACTAACGTAACTAATATAAGTTAATCATAACTGGGGGTCAAATGTTTTGTATCAATATTTAAGAAATAATTTAAAGAATCGATTAGTTAGCAATTATCAGTTACTACTGTCTCATTCTCCTATAAAAAATAAAAAAGTTATATTCATAGGTTTACTAGTTAGCAAATATATAATTTTCATGTTGACGTTATTCCTAGCTCAAAAATTAATGACAAACCTTGGTATACAGAATATCTATGTGAATATCCTTACCTTATTATTTATTTTTCTGCACTTAGAATTCGTCATAAAAAAACCAAAAGTTATTGTCGCAAATTTAAATTTTGAATGGGTATCAACTAATCCTAGAGGTTTTTGGAATAATTTGTATCTTGAAGTTTTAAATGAATTCTTGCTTTTTTATTACATTTATTTTGATAAGTTAATTGGCATTTTAATTTTCTTAAGTTTTACAAATTCTATGTTAGCGCTAGCGCTTTTAATAATATGTCCATTACTTTCTCTATTCATTTTGTTATTTAGAATTTTTCAATACAAGAAACGGGATTTAATAAAAAAACAAACCAATCACAAACCAACTTCGGTTATATTACATTGGTCAAAACTAGCAATTGGCATGGGGACTATCTACATCTTTTTAGAGTTTTTAATAGATAGCTTTCAACTGGTTAAATCTATTTTAAAAACTGAAAGCTTCTCTGCTGACTCGATGAATATCTTAAATGATGAATTGTTAATTCTTTGGACACATAAAAGCAATCAGTTTATTTCGTACTATCTAGAAGTATCCAGAATCCTTTCACAAGAATTTGCAATTTTTTCTATTATTATAATTCTTCTGATTATCATTTTGATTATAGGGTTTCACGTTAAAAATGGCTTAGAACGGGTTTTTACAACAAATGAGTTCGTGTATACTCCTTCCGACAATAAAACACGCTTATTAAATTTATGGAATTTCATTGGAAGAAAGTTTAAGTTTAATAACCCGATATCATATATCCAACTAAATCTAATTAGAAATAGCAAAGAACTTGCAGAAAGAAATATTATCTCTTACTTTATTTCTACGCAAACTATTTTGAGCTTATGGATTACTTTTATTTTTATGACCCATATAGAAAATCTTGTATTGAAAAGTTTTCTATTGGTATTTATTACTTTAGTGATTGTGACTGGTATTATTCAAGAAATTCAATATAAATTTTTATCCATCTTTCGTTACCATATAGATACACAAAGCATTTATCTTTTCAAATTGTCTGGAACGAGCCTGGAAAAACTATATCTTGTAAAAAAAGAATTGTTATTCATAATGACCATCGTACCAATTTTAATTTCTTTTGTTTTAGTGAATTTATTGAATTTTTATTTTATTCCTAACTTTGTGATAGCCTTAATCACTTCAACTTTGATCGTTTTAATCACAATTTGGTCCTATTTTATAGGGAATACATTAAGTTTGTTGGCTAGTCCATTTATATTCAGCAAAAGTTTAATCAATTTGTTGAGTACGAATTACATAAATGATACTGATTCTCTTGAAGAAAAAATTTATCTTAGAATTTATTCTTTATGGAAAAATATACTCATTCTACCTTGGTATTACCTTTTATTGTTTAATAGCATTGTCATCATTATCCCTGAGAATTTGATATATATTCTTTTCTTAGCTTATTTTGGCTTTATCTTACCATATACATTTGCATTAATTCGTGAAGAAAAAAAATTGCTTATAAAAGGAGTTTACATTTTTGAAAACACTTCTATCTAAATATGCAGATGCTTTTCGTTATTTTAAAGATTCCTTTCTATTCATGGTTATTCTATACATCCTCTCATTATTGATTGGAATCATTATTTTTAAAGATAGTTCATACAGCATCAATCCTCAATCAGTATCCTTTTTATATGTCTTTAAAAATAATATTATATTAGCACTAGTCTTAATCATCGTAGGTAATTTATCTTTTGGCATCGGTAGCTCATTCATAGTTATTTTTAATGGTGTATTTCTAGGTAATGTGCTTATTTCTGTATTTAATAAGTATGGCGTAAACCCATTAATAACTGGGATATTGCCCCATGTTTTCCCTGAAATGATCGCCCTTTTAATGGCAGGAAGTATCTCGCTTGAAACACAGAAATTTATCTACAATATCCGTCATGTGGAAATCCGATATATAAAATTGCGATATAGTTTATATTTTTTCATTTTATTAACTTGTCTATTGATATTGGCAGCTCTGATAGAATCTAGATTAAATATTAAACTTTAGGAGGTGAAGAAATGAATCGCGTCGAATTAATAAAAATTGCAGACCTGAGCTTTAGTTATGACACAATGCCTATACTAAACAACGTCCATCTGCAAATGAATGCTGGAGACATCAGTTGCATTATTGGGGATAATGGAACTGGAAAAACCACCCTGCTAAAACTCTTAACCGGGATTATTCATCCTAAAAATAAGTTTAAAATTCTAGTCGATACAACAACACTTAATGTCGAAGAATTTAAAAAGAAGTTAGTATTCATCCCCAGTGAACCCCAATTCTATGATAAGTTGTCTTTACTTGAAAATATTCAAATAATTCAGTACCTTTGGAAACAAGATAATACATATATAGATAATGTCTTTCAATTTTTAGATGAGCTGAATTTTGATACTAGCAATACACAGCTTATTGAGACATACTCTCTAGGTATGCGATATAAGGTAGCCCTGGCCTGTTTTTTCTCAATCGATACACCCCTGGTCATACTAGACGAGCCACTTAACTCTTTAGATCACGATAGTCAAAATATTATGATTAATTTAATTAAGAAGGAGGCTGAAACAGGGAGAATATTTTTATTTTCTTCCCATTCTACCGAAATTCAAAATCAGTTAGCATCTAAAATTTATTATTTAAAAAATCAGCAACTACATTCTTAAAGGAGTATCTATGAAGAAAAATTATATCATTGCAAGCATCTTATTCTTAATTATATTAGTTATTTATGCTTGGATAATAAAAGGGACATCCTCTTTTAATTTAAAAATTGCCGCAACAATTTTATTCCCAACCTTTATTACATTTATTTTGAATTACTTATGGAGAAAAAAAGATAATACAAGGTTGTAATTTAAACAGTGGTTTCAACCCTTATAAAATCATTTAAATATGTCAAAAAACGAACTTAACATAAAAAATTAAGTTCGTTTTCTTTTAATTTAATGATTCCACTAATTGATTGAAGTAGCATCTTGATATTAAATTCGTTTCTATACCATTTCTGAAGATTATTCGGCGATTTTTCTTATCGACTTGTTGAATATTTGCAACATTCACTACATTAGACTTATGTGTCTGCACAAATAACGGATCTACAAGCAATATATTTTTTAGCTTTCCATAAAAGTTTATATCTTGATGTTCCCCAACTAAGTGCAATTTGTGTGGTACATGAGAGGTCTCAATATAAAATATTTCAGAAATAGGAATTTTAAAAAACTCAAACTTATTATCAATTGTCAGTACTGGTGAAGATGAATTTAATCGCAGTTTTTCCTGAAAAATTGCGACATTTTCAAAAATTTTATCCTCAATTCGTAATATTTTTTTATCAATAAAATCAATTGCCGAAATTTTATAGTCAAATGCGAGATCCATTAACTCATTATGAGAAGTAATGATTACTATATTTGAAAAAATATCAAATTTCCGTATTTCTCTTGCAACTTTATATCCATACATAGGATCATCATAAATTTCTAAATCTAGAAAAAATAAGGTACGCCCAATATGGTGTTTTGCACAATCAATCACTTCTTCAACTTTCGATGTAATTACAATGTTTTTTTCACGAATTGAAAATCGCTCGCCCAGCTTTATTGATAATTTTTTCAAGTAAGCTTGCTGATAAATGCTATCTTCAAGGAATATAATTCTCATTTATTTACCTCACTTTATCTATGTTTCTCCATTTTCATCCTCTACATCCGGTGCTGCTGTGACATCTTCATCGCTGTATGGATAATTGATGAAATATTGAATATCTTCAACTGTGATACTTTCACTATCAATATCTGATATGGCACTATAGTAAATCTGACCCTCGAAGAATTGGAAGATAGGCACTGATTCAATGTCATATTCATCCACAAAAGCTTCTGTTGCTTGATCATCCACCTCTGTTAGGTCCAGATAGTAAATCTCACTTTCTATTCCTGCTGTAGATGGATTTTCTAAAATAGCAGAAGCTTCTTCAAGTTTAGAAGCAAACAAGGTTGCGTCTTGAGAATTTTCCTCACCCGCAAATAGATAAAATGCATCGCCATTATTGATTTTATCTGTGACTTCTTCTGCCGTAACCAAAGTAAAGTTTTCCACAATACTCTGATATGTGGCTTCAGACGCCTCCGAACTCGATGATTGTTCACTACTTACGGATGTTTCTGCATCCACACTTTCATTTTCCTCTATTGTTTGATTAGCACAAGCCATCAAAAATACACTTAAACTGGAAAACAATAGCAATCTTTTCATGATAAAAACCTCCCAATGCTAAAAGTATCTATGTATCTGTCCAAACTTATTTACCCGCAACAATAATGTCTACACTGTTATCAGCTTTTTGGGCGATTGCCCTTTTTCAAAACAGAAAAAGACCTGCAACAATATTCGTTACAGATCTCTTAAATCCTTCTATTGAATCGGTATTTTGCCAATTCTCTGTCAGATATGTAAAGTCATATTGTTGCTTTACATTTTACAGAAAATATTGGTTAAAATCGAAAATAGTCATATATAACAATTTTTCATTTATTCATCCATAGTTAGGTAGCTATTCAGTTCATCTTCGTGCATTTTAGCGAATGGTGGGTCAAATAACTCAAAGACTTGAATGGCTGTTTGGCATTGAGCGACACCTTCATCTGTTTGTCCTTGAACAATCGCCACAATCCCTTTTAGGAATAAGAGACGGTTTTTAAAGTAATAAGCATTTGTGCTCAACTGTGGTTGAATTGCTGCCATAATATCATTCACTTCGTCAGTCTCATCTGACCGTAATCGATCGAAACAGACATTGATTAAGATGCTCAGTATGTGCACCTTCAAGGGATTGCTTTCTTGTATTGTAGGCAATTTCGCAATCATATCTGCTACTAATACGTCTTGCAATGACTGCGTCAATCCTCGAAGGGAATTCCCTAGCAAAATAACCTCGTAACTCGTCCAAATGGAACATTTCAAGATGTATTCACTGATTAAATGCTTGTCTGCTTCAGGAATTTCCACCTCAGTTAAATCATTCAATAAGAGTTTCGTCATTATAGCATTGTATTTAAATAAGATTTGGTTGGTTTCACCATACAAGTTTTCTTGTGTTTGCGCGATTACGTTCAAGGCGTCAATATCAGCTTTTTTATAAGCGTTATCAATTTCTTCGATGTAGAATTTATAAGGACTATTGTATTCCTCAATTGCCGTCATAAATTCAGCAAAGGAGATGCCCAGGTTATGGACTAGATTGACTAAGTGATGAATTGTAATACTTGTTTCACCACGTTCAAACTTTGAGAGTTGGGAGTAGGAAATCTCCCCCGTGGTTGTGACATCCATAAGTGTCAAACCGCGCTCTCTTCTTAGATCTCTGTAGCTTATTCCAATATTCATTCTGTTGCTCCTTTTGTTATATATGATAAAAAATGAATTTTCCCCTATAATTCTGTTATATTTTAACAAAAAGGAGACGAAATCATGAAACAAAAAATCTTATCTTTACTAACTACGATTGCAATTTTCGGTATCATTGGCGTTCTTTAAACATTTCGGCCTACTTTTTCCAGTAGGCTAATACCATATATTCCATTGCGGACTGTACACTCACATTCGATTGAATCATCCGCTGTGCTTGCCCTACTAAATGTAGGGCTTTTGTCGCTTCTGCTACTGTTATTTTATTGACCATCCCTTGGTATTTACCAAAGTCATTAGGGAAGACCAATTGCGCTTGATTGTCTTGTCCCTGATCTACATGTAGAAGTAAATATAATAAATCATGGAAATGAAAGGCCACCAGATTTAGGGCCTGAATCATATCCGTCCTACCCTTAGGACCCTTCATCCAGTCTGACGCCACCATTGTTAGACCACGAGGGTCCTTTTTCACGATTAAATCCACCCACTGCAAGGACCAGTTGAGTCGTTGCTGGAAATCTTCATTCTCTGCCAACGCCGTCGCTTCACTCACGTCATTGGTTAAAGCGGTCAGAGTCGTTGCCATACTTGGCTTAATCCCCGCTTCCTCAAATAAGGCTTGTAGGTCCACCCGGTTTAATTGGGGAAAATGAATCATCTGGCAGCGGGAGACAATTGTCGACAAGATCGCATCCCTATTATTGGTTAGGAGAAAAATAAAGACATTTTCATGCGGTTCCTCGATAAACTTCAACAAAGAATTGGCTGCGTTGACAGTCATTTTCTCTGCTTCATGGATAATAAAAATTTGGTTGTCTCCTTCAAGCGAAGACATAGACAACCGTTCTTTTAGGTCTCTCGTTTGGTCAATTTTAATGGTATTCCCGTCCGGTTCTATATGAAAAACATCCGGATAATCAGCGGACAATATCCGACTACAATGATTACATGTCCCGCAAGGTGTCCCATTATCAGTTGGATTGAGGCAATTCAAATAGGCCGCGAGATATAGGGCCATGTCTTCTTGACCAGAACCCACCATACCTTCAAATATATAGGCATGGCCAAGGCGGTTATTGACGAGGACCCGGTCCATCATAGCGGTCAAATCCGCTTGCTTCTTGGCGATATCAAAATGTTCGTGTGCCATTGATGGACTCCTTTCCATTACTTTAAGGTGCTTTAATGATTTGAATGACTAGCTGAATTAACGAAATAAAGTTGGGAAATGGCTTTCTAAAATAGCCAAAGCATCCCGCTGCATACTTTCAGGATCTTGAGTGGCATCAATGACTTGAATCCGGTCTGGGAAACGGTCTTTCAAGACGCCATACCCTTGATGGACACGTTGATGGAAATCAATGGCTTCAACATCCAAACGGTTTTGTTCAGCCTGACTGCGGTTAGCTTGAATCCGGCGAATACCCTCTTCTGCCGTAATATCTAAATACAAGGTCAAGTCGGGTTGGCGCCCATCAGTTGCGAATTGGTTGATGGCCATGATTCCCTCTTCCCCAATTTCACGACCGTAGCCTTGGTAGGCAATTGACGAGTCGACGAACCGGTCGCATAAGACCATGTGCCCAGCTTCAAGTGCAGGCAGTACGGTATGAACTAAATGTTGACGACGGCTAGCTGCGTATAAAAGGGCTTCAGCTCTAGGATCTAGGGCTACGTTCTCCGGGCTTAAAATCACTTCTCTGATATCTTCCGCAATCGGGTCGCCACCTGGCTCGCGCGTCAGCTTTAAAGGCACAGCTAGCTTTTCTTCAAGTTTCGCTGTTAGTCCCTGAATAAGGGTCGTTTTGCCTGCGCCATCGGGTCCTTCAACAGTAATAAATTTCCCAGAAAATTTTTGTGTATCCATGAGGTCTCCTTAAAATCTGTTATAGACTAGTTAATCGATATCACGGCGGCCTTCAAGGGCACGCAATAGGGTCATCTCATCCGCATATTCAATATCACTGCCGACAGATAAACCATAGGCAATCCGCGATACTTGAATGCCTGCAGGTTTAATCAAACGAGACAGGTAGGTTGCGGTCGCTTCCCCTTCAGCTGTTGCATTGGTCGCCACAATCACTTCCTTGACCTGGTCATCTTGCAGACGGGTCAATAGGGGCTGGATATTCAAATCTTCCGGCCCAGTGCCTTCCATTGGGGATAACACCCCGTGCAAGACATGGTAGAGGCCGTGATACTCACGCATCCGTTCCATAGATACCACATCACGCACCTGCTCCACCACTAGAATCCGTGACCGGTCCCGGTTTTCATCCGCACAGATTTCGCAAGGATCAGACTGGGTAATATTCCCGCAAACTGAGCAATACCGCAGCTCACGCTTTGCATCCACCAAAGAAGACGCAAATTGCAGCACATCCGCCTCAGGCATGTCCAAGACAAAGAAGGCCAACCTAGACGCCGTCTTCGCGCCAATCCCTGGCAACTTACTAAAAGAATCGATTAACTTGGCAATTGGTTCTGGATACTGCATTCTCTACACCCCTGCATCTAACTTTCCTTACATTTTAAACCTTTTTGATAAAAGGATAACACGCTGACAAAATGGGACACCAACACTAGGCAGCTGTGCTCGTAACCTAACTGTCCCTGTCTGTAATACCATATCTTATCAAAAATACCATGGATAGTCCTCCTACCCATGGTAAAAAATGGTTGTTCATGATCAACCATAAACTTTGTTTTGACTATAGTCCTGGGATACCTTTAGTGTATTTGCCCATAACATTTGCAGTTTCAGTGTCTACTTTTTCAAGACCATTATTTACTGCTTCAATCAACAAATCTTGTAACATGTCAACATCTTCTGGATCGACTGCATCCGGTTTGATGTTGATTGCTTTCACACGGCGGTCACCTGTGACCGTCACATTCACCATGCCTGATGGTTCAGTCCCTTGAAACTCTTTTGTTTCAATATTCTTTTGTTCTGACTCCATCTCTTGTTGCATCTTTTGCATTTTACGCATCATTTGTTGCATATTTCCCATTCCGCCTGCCATTTTATCGTCTCCTTTTAGCTTTTCATATTTTTTAAATTACATATTCATTGTCATTTTGGCATCAAGCCCCATGACCTAATCATCTATTATTGTAACATTATCCTTACCAAATAGTGAAGTTGCTTGATCGACTTGCTCTTGACGCGAACGCGATTCTTGCTCATTCAATCCATTCTCATCCAGCCCATCATCCACCACTTCATCTTCCTGAGTAAAGGCCTCAGCATCTGTCGCCGACCCTTTAGTAGCCACTGCATCGTTCCCAACCAAGTCACTCAATTCGCCATTCTTCATAGCTTGGACATAACTTTGACGGGCAGACTGCCACTGGTCACTCGTTAAATAATACATCTTCGTTGGGTGACCTAGTTGATTAGATAGAATCCGCTCAATTTCTTGACGGGTCTCCGTATCGTCATCCACCTTCTTGCACAGAATTTCATAATCAAACCGCACTACGAAAGCATTTGGTGACGCTGCTGCTGGGAAGGTTGCCTTTAATAAGGCTGCTTGCATACTTGGTAGACTCTCAATTAGACCTTCCCATAAATTAGCAATATCATTCAAGTCTTTCTTAGTCGCTTGATTTAACACTTGGAAGACCTTCGTCAGATTTGGCGTAAAGGCCGTCGCATTCCCTGACCGCTTAGCCGGCTTACTTGCCGCAGGTTTAGCTGGCTCTCCGCCCCCATTTTGGACCTGTGCCGTTAAATTCGCCACTTGTTCTTGCAATTCAGCTAACGCTTGGCTCACTTGCGTTGGCAAGACATGGTCACCTTCTTGGTTAGCCACCACTTGTTGGTTACCACTTTGACCAACAGCCGACTGACTACCGATTTGGCTAGCTATCTGAACCGTTGCCACCTCTAGATAGATCGTTGGTTGCAATGAAAAACGAATCTCTGCCTGCGTTTCTCGGAAAACTTTCATCATCTTATACAAGACATTCACATCAATCGTTTTGGCCAGACTATAAAATGCTTCGTCATAACGTTGGGTCAACTCTTCAATCTCAGCCGTATCCGCCTTGGTTTCCTTGGCAATCATTAAATCACGCACAAAAACCAACTGCTCTTCCACAAAGCGCGCCGCATCTTGACCACCAGCCAATAAAGCATGTAAGTGGTCTAATGCTGCCGTCACTTGCCCATTAGCTAGGGCCTCCGTATATTCAACCAATTGCTCTTCAGACAAGGCCCCCGTCACCAACCGACTCGTTTCAAGTGATAAAGTCCCATCGGAAAAGGAAATCACTTGGTCTAACAAGGATAAGGCATCTCGCATCCCACCGTTTGCTGCCCGAGCAATTATAGTAAGGGCCCCATTCTCATATTCAATACCGTCTTGGTCCAAGATAAATGCCATCCGGTCTTCAATCGCCTGACGTGAAATACGTTTAAAATCAAAACGTTGGGTTCTTGAAATAATCGTTGCAGGTATCTTATGCGGCTCAGTCGTTGCTAAAATAAAAATGACATTAGCTGGTGGTTCTTCTAAGGTTTTTAATAAAGCATTGAAAGCACCCGTTGAAAGCATGTGGACCTCATCAATGATATAGACCTTATATTGCGCTTCCGTTGGTGCATAGCGAACCTTATCACGGATATCACGAATCTCCTCAACCCCGTTGTTAGACGCCGCATCGATTTCAATCACATCCGGCAAAGTTCCGTCCGTAATTGCCCGGCAAATCTCACATTCATTACATGGTTCCCCATCCACCTGGTTTGGACAGTTGATCGCTTTCGATAGAATTTTAGCCGCACTCGTCTTACCAGTCCCTCTTGGACCCGTAAACAAGTAAGCGTGACTCGTTTTGCCAGTTCGAATGGCATTTTGCAGCGTACGCGCAACAGCCTCTTGGCCAACAATATCTCCAAATGTCTGCGGCCGCCAAACGCGGTATAATGCTTGGTAACTCATCGCTGCCTCCTTAAACTTGCTACATTTAATCATCTCGAATATTATAACACGAAATAAGACCGCACTCCACGGTAAGACAGTCGTGTGGAAAAAGTAACAATTTTAAAAGTAAGTGTGGGTTACCCATGGGAAATCCCTTTAATGATAACTATAGTAGTCGCTTTTTACCCATTATCCAGCATCTCCTGTCTCAACGTCATGAACACATCCTATATTTACGGCCATGATAGGCAAAGCGTAGACCGAAGTACTTAGATCAAAAAATCTAGGTGCTGAAAACTACGAAATTTTCGAAATTGAAGCCATTTGCCCCTTACTATTCCCCACATATCCTGTATAATGAGAAACGTTACAATAAATTCTTCCCGATAGGGTTTGCTTAGGCAAAAATTCCTTGTAACCATAAAATTTATATTTTGGGGGAAACAACATGAATAAACGACTATTTACTTCTGAATCTGTCACGGAAGGACATCCAGATAAGGTCGCTGACCAAATTTCTGATGCCATTCTTGACGCGATTCTTGCACAAGACCCACAAGCTCGAGTTGCTTGCGAAACTGCCGTCAATACAGGACTTGTCCTAGTATTTGGTGAGGTAACAACTAGCGCCTATGTGGATATTCAAAAAATCGTTCGCGACACCGTTCGTGAAATTGGTTACCGTGACGGCAAATTCGGCTTCGACGCTGACTCAATCGCCGTATTGGTTTCACTAGACGAACAATCACCAGACATCGCACAAGGTGTTGATGATGCCATTGAAACCCGGGAAAAGGGTGAAGTGGACAACAAGTTGATCGGTGCTGGAGACCAAGGGATTATGTTCGGTTACGCAACAGACGAAACAACAGAGTTAATGCCAATGCCCATTGCATTAAGTCACCGCCTATCTCGCCGACTAGCTGAAGTCCGTAAAAGTGGTGAATTAAACTACTTAGGTCCAGACGGTAAGACACAGGTAACGATGGAATATGATGACAACAACCAACCACAACGCATTGATACCATCGTCATTTCAACACAACATACTGAAGGTATTGAATTAGACCAAATCCGCCAAGACGTGATTAAACACGTTGTTGAGCCAACTATGCCAGAAAACTGGTTAGATGAAAATACACGTTACTTCATTAACCCAACAGGTAAGTTTGTATCTGGTGGTCCAGAAGCCGATTCAGGTTTAACTGGCCGTAAAATTATTGTCGACACTTATGGTGGATCTGCTCACCACGGCGGTGGGGCCTTCTCAGGTAAAGACGCTACTAAAGTTGACCGGTCTGCTTCATACGCGGCTCGCTATATTGCCAAAAACTTGGTTGCAGCTGGCTTAGCGCGTAAAGTTGAAATCCAATTAGCTTATGCTATTGGGGTTGCAGAACCTGTGTCTATTGCGATTGACACATTCGGTACAAGTGACTTAACTGAAAATGATTTAGTTGCTTTAGTTCGCGATAACTTTGACTTAACACCAAATGGTATTATCGACATGCTATCTCTTCGCCAACCAATCTTCAGCAGGACTGCTGCTTACGGCCACTTTGGTCGTGATGACCAAGACTTTACTTGGGAAAAAACAGATAAGGTCGACATCTTGAAGAAATAACACAAACAAACCCCAGTAAGGCGCCTCATCGAGGCTACTTACTGGGGTTTTCTGTGTCCATTTGTTGTGATATTTACACGCAAAGATGCGGTTCATTTAAAAATGCATCCGTGTGAAAAAGGCTTTGAAGCGAGCTTGATAGCGGTTGACCATTTTCCAAAAGGCAAAAGCGAGCGCCAACAAGGCGAGACTGATTAGGGTTTCGCTAGCGGTCATGGGTTGGATGGTCAGAATGTCTGAAAAATGTGGCAAGACCAGTGCGACGGCAAGCATGGCAAGGGTCGCGGTTGATGCGAGAAAGAGACGCAACTTGTTAAACGGGAAGCAGGACTGCCATACCGCAAATAAAGAGACACCGGTTAACATGACATAGTCAAAGGTCCGGGCGGTTTCAAAGTCGATCATGCCCAGTTTCACCATGACTAAGGAGGCGAAAATGGCTACAGACACCGTTAGGGCTGAAGGTAGCGCAGCGGCAAGGGATTTAGGTAGGAACCGCTCTTTGACTTGCTGGTTATTAGGTTCAAACGACATGAAGAAGGCAGGATAGCCCTCGATAAAGGCGTCAATCATGGTAATTTGTAAGGGAATAAATGGAAACGGGAAATTCAAGGCAATACAAATTAAGGTCACGATTAAGGAATATAGGGTTTTGATAAAGAATACGCTGGATGACCGGGTGATGTTGTTGACCACACGGCGGCCTTCAGAAATGACTGCTGGTAAGTCACCAAAGTCTGAATTGACCAGGATTAAATCGGCCATTTGACGGGTTGCCCCGTCCCCTTCAGCCATAGCGATGGATAAGTCAGCTTGGGACAAGGCTAAAATATCGTTAACCCCGTCACCAGTCATCCCAACAATATGGTCTTCATCTTGAAATTCAGACACCAAGAGTTTCTTTTGTTGGGGTGAGACTCGGCCGAAAACATTGTATTGGTGGGCTGCTGCTCTTACATCTGCTTCCGCTTGGATTTGACTCATATCAATCGCTTGGGCGTCGCCTGCGAGTCCTGCGTTCTTAGCGACTCTAGCAACGGTTTGCGGGTTGTCACCTGAAATAATTTTGATGTCCACACCCTCATTTTGGAAAAATTCCAGGGTAGATTTCGAATTTGGCCGAATTGGGTCGCTCAAAGTAATGTAGCCAATTGGTTTGATCGCTAAATTCGCGATTTCAGTCTTGTCGTCTAAAAGTTCAGTCGATTGGCCCACCAACAAAACCCGCAGACCGTCATTTTGCGCGGTAATTACTTGCTGAATCGGTTGGTCGATAAGGTATTCAGCTGCACCAACGAAAATTGTACCGGCTTCTTCAAAACTGATTGCCCCCCACTTCCGTTCAGATGAAAAGGGCATGACTTGTAAGGCTTCTAAAGTAGAGGCTTGGCCGTCGAAGTGGTTTTTCAAGGCTGTCATGGTTAAATTACTATCGGTTGATGCGGCTGTGTAATTGGCTAACTGGTCTTCTAAATCTGCTTGAGATAAGTCACCGAGTGGGAAAATCCCCTCCACTGTCATTTTCCCTTGCGTAATTGTCCCAGTCTTATCTAAACACAGCATATCCATGTGTGCCAAGGCTTCAACTGCATACATATTTTGCACGAGGACATTCTTTTTGCCTAGTTTTAAAACAGCCGTTGAAAGGGCTAGTGAAATCAACAATACTAGACCTTTAGGCAGCATACCGATCAGGGCAGCCACCGAGTTTATCACCGCTACATCCACGGCATCACTTCGTAGGAAAAAAGCTTGCAAGAACAAGAGAATCCCCAGTGGCACAATGATGTAGGAGGTAAACTTAGCAATCTTCTTAATAGCATCGGTTAATTCAGAACGTGCGTAAGGTTGAGACTTGGTTTCAGCCACCAACTGCTCCGCGTAATTGTCATCTCCAACATGGATCAACTCAGCCAGCAATTGCCCACTAGTTAAGTAAGAACCGGATAATAATTCATCACCTGCTTGTTTTAAAATGGCATCCGACTCACCCGTTAAAAGGGACTCATTCACTTCACTAGATCCGTCCACCACAGTGGCGTCTGACGGTACCTGGTCACCGCTTTCAAGTATAATCAAGTCGCCAACCACCAATTCAGTCGATGGCACAATGGCTTCCTGGCCATTTCGGACCACTTTGACTGGTTTGTTGGATAAAATGGTCAACTTGCTGACCAAATCGCGAGCTCGAATCTCTTGGACAATCCCAATCACAATATTTAAAATAATGATGGCAATAAAGGCCATGTTGGAATAAGCGCCAACCAGTAACAATAAGAAGGCCAACAAGAAGTTTAGGGCATTAAATAGGGTGAAAACATTCTCTTTAATAATTTCAGCCGTCGTCTTCTGGTTTGAATGACTGGTTTGGTTAACTTGCCCTTTTGCCACTTTGGACTGGACCTCTTCATCCGTTAGACCTTGGTATTGATCGTTCCTCATTAATTCACATCCTCCATTTTCTATTCCTCATTTTTGTTGCTATTTTATTTTCCTCATAAAAGTCCATTATACGCGAAATGAATATGCACAAATTTAAAGATTTACTTAGCTTTCCCTTAAGAATACAAGATTGTCTGTAAAATGTAGAAAAAACAAAAAACTCCGCCATCTTTCGATGAAGGAGTTTTTTTATATATGCCGGCTAAAGGACTTGAACCCTCGACCCTCTGATTACAAATCAGATGCTCTACCAACTGAGCTAAGCCGGCAAATATGTTTTATTCAAAATGAATATGACCCGTGTAGGATTCGAACCTACGACCCACTGATTAAAAGTCAGTTGCTCTACCAACTGAGCTAACGAGTCATGGTGGAGAATGAGGGGCTCGAACCCCCGACATCCTGCTTGTAAGGCAGACGCTCTCCCAGCTGAGCTAATTCTCCGTAAATATTTCAATTAGTTATCTATCAAAGACAACTATTAAATAATACCATCTGATTTAGACACTGTCAACACAATTTCCATAAAAATTTTATTTTTCATCATTTTTTAGCGCATCGGCAGAAAAAAATCGTATATAAAACATATGGAGGTTGAAAATGATATTGTTTATTTATTATACCATTTTATTGGCCCTTTTTGCTAGTCTTGCTTCGTTTTTTATGGTGGTCGGCTCAAGAACAGTCCTTGGACAATCCTTTATCCACGGTCGTTCCAAGTGCGACAATTGCCATGTCCCGATTTCACCCTTAGCTTTGATACCAATCATCGGTTACGGCCTATCAACAGGTAAATGTCAGACTTGCCGCCAGCCAATTCCACTGATTTATCCGCTTTCTGAAGGATTTTTCACTATATTCTCTTTCTTGTTTTTTCTGAGCCATACGACTGAAACAGCAATTCTTCTCTTCCTGATTTTTACTATCCTGCTCATCATGACCAGTGCCGATCTGGCTTTACATATCATACCAGACCGGTTTCAAGTCATATTATTATTAGTTGTGATTAATTATCTATATCGAAATCCGGACCTAGCGCGCTTAACCCACATTACCTTTTCCCTATTAGTCCTCACTACTTTAATCACCACCAATTACATACTCCATCAGGGTATTGGTGGTGGCGATATTAAAACACTGGTAGTCTTAGCTCTAATGCTCGGCCCCTTTAACTTCTCATACCTCCTTTTAATCGCTAGCGGTCTAGCCCTTTGTCACATATTTTATTTGAAAATCAGACATACGAGCTTGCCAACTGGTCTGCCATTTATCCCTTACTTATTCTTTGCCTATCCCATCATCTTCTATATACTGTAATTAGCAAGGTATAGAACGTGAGGGAGAGAATATGCAGATTCAACACACTTTTATCCAGGGTAAATATGACCAGCCAGCTTTATGTGAGGACGCTCTTTTTACAAATGAGTATTTCATCGCAGTTGTAGATGGGGTGACTTCAAAATCGAATTTCACCCATGAGGGCATGAAAACTGGCAAAATAGCATCCAATATCATCAAAGACTTCTTAGCCACACTAGATCCGCAGGCCTCTATCGAGACAGTTATTTCGGGCGTTAACCAAGCTTTCGAGGAGAAATTTTATGCACATGTGGATTTCCCACTAAACCGAATCGAACATGGTCCACAAGCTGCCATGGCATTGTATTCTGACTTTCACAAGTGTATCTACTTAATTGGGGATTGTCAGGCTAGTGTAAGCGGGCAATTATATACCCAATCAAAGGCATCTGATGCTATTTTAAGTGCATTTAGGTCTCTCATCTTGCATATCAACCCTAAGCAACACCAAGAAGCTAGGGACGCCATTATGCCCTATTTAGTTTCCACAAACATATTCGCCAACAAGGCTGATACACGGTTTGGTTATTCGGTTTTAAACGGACAGGAGATCCCAAGCTGCTTAATCACATCTATACCTGTTCAAGCTGGAGATGAAATTGTCCTAACGTCAGATGGTTATCCAGAAATTAGGCCAACTTTTGAAGAAACCGAGGCATATCTACAAGAAATTATCCAAAACGATCCGGATTTAATTGACCAATTTATTTCCACAAAAGGCGTCACCCCTGACCAAGTCAGCTTCGATGACCGGTCTTATATTGCCTTCAAAGTAATGGCCCGGTCGTCAACTTCAAAATCTTCTCTCTATAAAACACAAAATCCCTAGACCAATTTGGCCTAGGGATTTTTTCTCGTCTGAATATTCATTTGTCGTTTCTACAATGGTGAATTAGTTTTCTTGAATACTTGAGTAGTCAATTTGGCTAATTTCAGCATCTTCATCTACTTCTTCGCCGTAGATTAGTTGTTGTGTGTCACCGATTTTTTTCGGTTCCATTTCACGGTAACGAGCCATACCTGTACCTGCAGGGATGATTTTACCGATAATAACGTTTTCTTTCAATCCAAGTAAGTGGTCTTCTTTACCACGGATAGCCGCGTCAGTTAAGACTTTAGTTGTTTCTTGGAATGAGGCTGCAGATAGGAAACTGTTAGTTTCTAAGGCTGCTTTAGTGATACCTAATAATACTGGACGCGCTGTTGCAGGTAGTTCACCTGAACGGATTGCTTCAGTATTGGCATCTGTAAAGTCTGCAGTATCCATTAATTTACCTGGTAACAAGTCTGTTGAACCTGGGTCAAGGACACGTACTTTACGTAGCATTTGACGAACCATAACCTCCACGTGTTTATCATTAATATCTACCCCTTGAGAGCGGTATACACGTTGAACTTCATCTAACATGTATGTTTCAACAGTTAGTGTGTTTGTTACACGTAGTAAGTCTTTGGGATCGATTGAACCTTCTGTTAATTGTTGTCCACGGTGAACAGTATCGCCTTCAGCAACATTCATACGCGCTGTGTAAGGTACTTTGTACTCACGAGAGTCTGTCATACCTTTAACAAATACTGTCTTCGTACGGCTTGCTTCGTCTTCTTCGATTGCTTCGATTTCTCCAGCAACCTCAGTAATTACGGCACGACCTTTTGGATGACGTGCTTCAACAATCTCTTGGATACGAGGAAGACCTTGAGTGATGTCATCACCGGCAACCCCACCAGTATGGAATGTACGCATTGTTAACTGTGTACCTGGCTCACCGATAGATTGTGCAGCAATTGTACCAACTGCTTCCCCTACTTCTACCTCTTGGTTAGTAGATAGGTCGCGTCCGTAACAATGTTTACATACACCGTGACGAGTGTTACATGTGAAGGCTGAACGAATTGTTACTTGCTCAACACCAGCTTCAACGATGCGGCGAGCAGTTTGTTCGTCGACTAATTCGTTGTGGTTCGCAATGATTTCGCCAGTTTCTGGATGACGTACTTCTTTTTGTAAGTAACGGCCAGTCACACGTTCTTCAAGTGTTTCAATCACTTCGTTCCCATTCTTGATTGCTTCAATCGCTAACCCACGGTCAGTGCCACAGTCTGCTTCACGAATGATTACATCTTGGGCAACGTCAACAAGACGACGAGTCAAGTAACCTGAATCGGCTGTCTTAAGGGCCGTATCGGTCATACCTTTACGGGCACCGTGAGTCGAGATAAACATCTCTTGTACGGTCAAACCTTCACGGAAGTTAGACAAGATTGGTAACTCGATGATTTTACCGTTAGGTCCGGCCATCAAACCACGCATACCAGCAAGTTGGGTAAAGTTAGAGATATTACCACGGGCACCTGAATCGGACATGATGAAGAATGGGTTATCTTGATCAAGTGAGTTCATTAGGGCAATTTGGATTTCATCTTTCACTTTATTCCAAGTGTCGATAACTTGGTCATAACGTTCGTCGTTTGTAATCAAACCACGACGGTATTGTTTTGTAATCTTGTCAACACGGTCATGTCCTTTTTGGATAGACGCCGCTTTTGATTCTAGGTTTGTAATATCTGCCACACCTACGGTAATACCAGAACGTGTAGAATATTTGAAACCTAAATCTTTCATTTTATCCAAGATAATCGAAGTTTCAGTGATTCTAGATACTTTAAATACTTGTGCGATGATACGCGCTAAGTATTTTTTCTTAAATGGTGAAACCATATCTTGACGACTAATGAACTCTTTCACGTCTGTACCTGGTTCCATAATGAATTTATCAGATAGAGATGATTCTAAGTTTTCAGTTGTTGGTTCGTTGATGTACGGGAACTCTTCAGGCATTACCTCGTTAAAGAATAATTTACCGATAGTTGTCACCATCAATTTACCTTTTTGGTTTTCAGTCCAAGGTTTTTTAGGTAATGCATCTGTTGGGAAAGCAACACGTGTATGTAATTGCACGTAACCATTCGTATAGGCGATATGCGCTTCATTAATAGAAGACATTAACATACCTTCACCCATTACTTCAGGTTCTTCCATTGTCAGGTAGTAGTTACCTAAGACCATATCTTGAGACGGTGTAACAACTGGTTGACCATCTTTAGGGTTCAAGATATGCGTTGCAGCTAGCATTAATAAACGGGCTTCTGCTTGCGCTTCTTCCCCTAATGGTAAATGGACCGCCATTTGGTCACCATCGAAGTCGGCATTGTAGGCTTCACACACAAGTGGGTGAAGACGGATTGCTTTACCTTCAACTAAGACCGGTTCAAAGGCTTGAATACCTAAACGGTGTAAGGTAGGTGCGCGGTTCAATAGAACTGGATGTTCACGAATAATTTCGCCTAAAACGTCCCAAACATCTTCATCTTGATGTTCAATTTTACGTTTGGCGTGTTTCACGTTGATTGCCATATCGCGAGCAACTAATTCACGCATTAAGAATGGTTTGAATAATTCAAGCGCCATTTCTTTTGGTAAACCAGCTTGGTACATCTTCAATGAAGGACCAACAACGATTACAGAACGACCAGAGTAGTCAACACGTTTACCCAGTAAGTTTTGACGGAAACGTCCTTGCTTACCTTTAAGCATGTGTGACAATGATTTCAATGGACGGTTACCTGGACCAGTAACTGGACGCCCACGACGACCGTTATCGAATAGCGCATCAACCGCTTCTTGTAACATACGTTTTTCATTTTGCACGATAATATTTGGTGCATTTAAGTCTAATAGACGTTTCAAACGGTTGTTACGGTTGATTACACGACGATACAAGTCGTTCAAGTCAGACGTAGCGAAACGGCCACCATCTAATTGAACCATTGGGCGTAATTCTGGTGGGATAACTGGAATAACATCCATTACCATCCACGCAGGATCGTTACCTGATTTACGGAAAGCATCTAAAACGTCTAAACGACGGATTGCACGTGTACGTTTTTGACCTTTAGCTGTTTTTAATTCTTCTTTTAAGTCGGCAACTTCGCTATCAATTTGCACTTGTGATAACAAGGTCTTGATGGCGTCAGCACCCATTGCTGCTTTAAAGCCTTCACCGTACTCACGTTTGTTATCGCGGTACTCTTTTTCAGATAACAATTGTTTGTAATCTAATGGCGTATCACCAGCATCTGTTACAACGTAAGATGCGAAGTAGATAACTTCTTCAAGCGAACGTGGGCTCATGTCTAACATCAAGCCCATACGAGATGGGATACCTTTGAAGTACCAAATATGTGTTACAGGTGTCGCTAATTCAATGTGACCCATACGTTCACGACGTACTTTAGAACGTGTAACTTCAACGCCACAGCGGTCACAGACAACACCAGCATAGCGAATGCCCTTGTATTTACCACAAGAACATTCCCAGTCTTTAGAAGGTCCAAAGATTCTTTCATCAAAAAGACCTTCTTTTTCTGATTTAAGTGTACGGTAGTTGATGGTTTCGGGTTTCTTAACCTCACCGTAAGACCATGATCTGATCTTGTCTGGTGAAGCTAACCCGATACGCATGCTTTCAAATCTATTTACATCTACCAAGGGGCCAACCTCCCTTATCTAATTTGCCCAAATTATTCGTTTACTTGTTTTTGTGCAGTGATTTCACTTACTTGTGATTCAACAGTTGCATCTGCATCAACCGCATTTTCTTTGTTTTCTTGATCTTTTTTAGGGAAGCCCGGTGTTACTTCATCCATGTCACGTAAATCTACTGCTTTCTTATCAGAGTCTAATACTTCAATGTCTAGACCTAATGATTGCAACTCTTTAACTAATACACGGAATGATTCAGGTACACCTGGTTTTGGAATTGGTTCACCTTTAACGATAGCTTCGTATGTTTGTACACGTCCTACAACGTCATCTGACTTGTAAGTCAAGATTTCTTGTAATGTGTATGCCGCACCGTATGCTTCTAGTGCCCAAACCTCCATCTCACCGAAACGTTGTCCACCAAATTGTGCTTTACCACCCAATGGTTGTTGTGTAACAAGTGAGTAAGGACCTGTTGAACGCGCATGTAATTTGTCGTCGACCATGTGAGACAGTTTCAAGTAGTACATTACCCCTACAGAAACACGGTTGTCGAATGGTTCACCTGTACGACCATCGTAAAGAACAGTTTTAGCATCGCTTGCCATACCTGCTTCTTTGATTGTTTCCCATACGTCTTCTTCGTTGGCACCGTCAAATACTGGTGTTGCAATGTGGATGCCCATTTCGCGTGCAGCCATACCTAAATGCAACTCTAATACTTGCCCGATGTTCATACGAGAAGGTACCCCTAGAGGGTTCAACATGATATCAACTGGTGTTCCGTCCGGCATGTAAGGCATGTCTTCTTGAGGTAAGATACGAGACACAACCCCTTTGTTACCATGACGTCCGGCCATCTTATCCCCAACTTGGATCTTACGTTTTTGGATAATGTAAACACGAACTAACATAGAAACACCTGGTGATAATTCGTCGCCGTTTTCACGGTAGAATACTTTCACGTCGTTAACGATACCGCCACCACCATGTGGTACGCGTAATGATGTATCCCGAACTTCACGTGCTTTTTCACCGAAGATAGCGTGTAATAAGTGCTCTTCTGCTGATAATTCAGTTACCCCTTTAGGCGTTACTTTACCAACTAAGATGTCACCATCTTTCACTTCAGCACCAATACGGATGATTCCGCGTTCGTCAAGGTTACGTAATGAATCTTCACCAACGTTAGGAATTTCACGCGTGATTTCTTCAGGTCCTAATTTAGTGTCACGCGCTTCAGATTCTAATTCATCAATATGAATAGAAGTGTAGACATCGTCTTTCACTAAACGTTCAGACATGATAACCGCATCCTCGTAGTTATAACCATCCCAAGTCATGAAGGCGATTAGAGGGTTTTGACCTAAAGCCATTTCCCCTTTTTCCATTGAAGGTCCGTTAGCTAGGATTTCGCCAGCTGTAACAGATTCGCCAATAGTCACGTTAGGTGTTTGGTTGTAAGAAGCTGAGGCATTTGAACGGTGGTATTTGATTAATGGGTACTTGTCTAAAGCACCATCTTCACGGCGTACACGGATTTCACGTGCATCAACGTATTCAACAACACCATCAAATTGGGCAACGACTGCTGCACCGGAGTCAGCTGCAGCTTTATGTTCCATACCAGTACCAACTAGTGGTGCATGTGGTTGTAACAATGGCACAGCTTGACGTTGCATGTTAGCACCCATCAAGGCACGGTTAGAGTCATCGTTTTCTAAGAAAGGAATTGACGCTGTTGCAACAGATACTACCTGTTTAGGTGAAACGTCCATGTAGTCAACACGTTCAGGTTTCACTTCGATATTTTCTTCAACGTAACGAGCCATAACAATTTCTTCTGCGAATGAACCGTCTTCGTTCAAGATAGAGTTACCTTGGGCGATAACGAAATTATCTTCTTCGTCAGCTGTTAGGTAGTCGATACGGTCTGTTACTTTATGTGTGTTCCAGTCAACACGGCGGTATGGTGTTTCAATGAAACCAAATTCATTGATTTTCGCATATGACGCCAAGTTGTTGATCAAACCAATGTTTGGTCCCTCAGGTGTTTCGATTGGACACATACGACCGTAGTGAGAGTAGTGAACGTCACGAACTTCATATCCAGCACGGTCACGAGTCAAACCACCAGGTCCTAAGGCAGATAGACGACGTTTGTGCGTCAACTCACCTAATGGGTTGGTTTGGTCCATGAATTGAGACAATTGAGAAGAACCGAAGAACTCTTTGATTGACGCAACTACTGGACGGATGTTGATTAATTGTTGTGGCGTTACTTTTTCAATGTCTTGGATAGACATACGTTCACGTACAACACGTTCCATACGAGATAACCCGATACGGAATTGGTTTTGTAATAATTCACCAACTGAACGAATACGACGGTTACCTAAATGGTCGATGTCGTCTGTTTTACCAATACCTTCATATAAACCTAAGAAGTAGTTTAACGAAGCTAACACGTCAGCAATTGTTAAGGCACGAGCTTCTCTACCTGGGCTCGCGTTACCAATAACGTTGATTACTCGGTCAGCGTCTTTAGGCGCTTGGATTTTAATGATTTGAACATCAACAGGTTCTGTTAAGACAGCATCATCATTTGGATATAATGTTGTCACGTTTAAACCATTGTCAAAATATGGCTCTAATTTATCCATGATTTCACGGTTTAGTTCAGTACCTTTATCCGCTAAGATTTCACCAGTTTCTGGATCAACCAAAGTTTCAGCCAAGATTTGGTTGAATAAGCGGTTTTTAATATCTAACTTTTTGTTTACTTTGTAACGACCAACAGCTGCTAAGTCATAGCGACGTGGGTCAAAGAAACGAGCAGTTAGTAAGTTACGAGATGAGTCTGCAGTTTTTGGTTCACCTGGACGTAGACGTTCGTAAATTTCTTTTAAGGCTTCTTCTGTACGAGAATCAGATAAGTCTTTGTGGACATCTTTTTCTAAAGTTAATTCTAATGTTTCGCTTTCTCCGAAGATTTCACGAATTTGGTCATCAGAAGAGAAACCTAATGCACGCATCAATACTGACATTGGCACTTTACGTGTACGGTCAATACGTACGTAAGAGATGTTTTTCGCATCTGTTTCCATTTCTAACCATGCACCACGGTTAGGGATTACAGTGGTACCAAATGATTGGCGACCATTTTTATCTAATTTGTCGTGGAAGTAGACACCTGGAGAACGCACTAATTGAGAAACGATTACACGTTCCGCACCATTGATGATAAACGTACCACCATCAGTCATTAGTGGGAAATCACCGAAGAATACTTCTTGATCCTTGATTTCACCAGTTTCTTTATTCATTAAGCGCAATTTTACATAAATTGGCGCTGAGTAGTTTGTGTCGTGTGCACGTGCTTCTGCTAAGTTGTATTTAGCTTCTTTAAATGAATAATCAACAAATTCTAAGGCTAATTTACCAGCATGATCTTCAATAGGAGAAATGTCTTCAAACATTTCTTTCATCCCTTGATCCAAGAACCATTTGTATGAGTCCGTTTGGATTTCAATCAAGTTTGGCAATTCTAGCACTTCATTAATACGTGAGTAACTGCGGCGAACGCGATGTTTACCGAAATTGACATTATGCCCAGTCATTAAAAGCCACCTCTCCGAAATTTAAACTGTTAGAATTTAATGAGAATTTGATAAGAAATTACTCATTAAGGCCTTTTTACCCTAAAAATGGGCAAAAAAATAACAAAAGATGATTTGACTTTCCTGTCATTACCTTTTGTTTTCGCCTAGAAACGCGTCCGGACAATATTTCGGCACGTCCCAATCCAATTAATAATATACAGAACTAATAATACACCATTTCCACTTCCGTGTCAACGATTAATGCTGTTTGAAAAATTAAACAGATCAAATTACCCAGAGATTCAAACGCAAACTAATTCTTAAAATTTTACTTAGTGGGTAAAGTGTATTTCTTCGCGTCCTAATAGACATTTACGACCAGAAAAACGAAAAATTGTTATATATGACAATTCTCCCATTTTTTCACAAAGAGGTGTATAATTAATTGGGTAAATAAATTCTATTTACGATAAACAATGACCTTTGGAGGTAATACGAATGAAATACGTTGTAGTAGGAACTTCACATGCAGGTTTCGAAGCTGTGCAAACACTATTGAAAAAAGACTCAGATGCAGAAATTGTTGTATTTGAAGCTGGATCAACCGCTTCTTTCCTATCATGTGGTATTCAGTCCTATCTAGAAGATATTGCAAAATCTTTGGATGAATTACACTACGCAAATGAAGCATCTTATAAAGAACAAGGTGTTGACATCCGCATGAACACAAGTGTGATTGCCATCAACCCAGACACAAAAGAAATTACAACACGTACAACTGACGGTGTAGAAGCTACGGAAAGCTATGACAAACTATTGCTTTCTCCAGGTGGCGTGCCAGGAACTATTCCTAATGTAGATGACCAACATGAAAACATCTTCTACTTACGCGGTAGAAACTGGGCAGATAAAGTGAAAAACCGTATGGCTTCAGCTAAAAAAGCGGTCATTGTTGGTGCCGGATATATCGGTATCGAAGTAGCAGTTGCTTATGCACAAGCTGGTATTGATGTTACAGTTGTTGACTTCGTGGACTCAATCTTACCAACTTATCTTGACAGTGAATTCACTAGTCTTCTTACAAAACATATGGAAGATAAAGGTATGAAGATTAAAACTGGCGAAGGTGTGAAAGAATTTAAAGTCAACGAAAACAACGAAGTAACTGCTGTAGTCACTGACAAAGGCACTTACGAAGCTGATACAGTTGTTATCAGTGTTGGTGTTCGTCCAAACACACAATGGTTGAAAGACACTTTAACCCTTGATGGTCGTGGCTTTGTTGAAGTCAACGAACACATGGAAACTTCAGTTAAAGATGTTTACGCTGCCGGTGATGCAACTGCCATTCCTTTTGCACCAACAAACGATAAAGCTTATATTGCTTTAGCAACTAACGCTCGTCGCCAAGGTGTCATCATGGCTCGTCACGCAAGTGGTGATGCAGACGCTAAAATTGGTCGCGTAAACGGTACATCAGGTCTTGCTGTATTTGACTACAAATTCGCAACTACTGGTATCAAAGATGCTAACGCAAACTCTTACCAAGGAAATGTAAAATCTGTTTACAAAGAAGACTTAATCCGTCCTTCATTTATGCATGACGAAGAAAAAGTCTTAATGAAACTTCACTATGATGCCGATAACGGTCGTATCTTAGGAGCACAATTAATGTCAACTTATGACATTCTTCAAGCTATTAATGCTGTTTCTGTTGCGATTGAAGCTGAATGGACTGTAGACCAATTAGCACAAGCTGATTTCTTCTTCCAACCAGAATTCAACCGTCCTTGGAACTTCTTAAATGTCTTAGCGCAAGAAGCACAAGGTCAACCTTACGGCGCAGACACAATGATTTTCTAAGCCAAACGAAAATCACTTTTTCACCATAGATATACAATATCTTTTATAACAAAGAAAAGACAGGCAGGTAGATTCCATTAGTCTACCTGCCTGTTTTCTATATTATCTTATCGAAGTTAAAAGAACATACCTACTATTGCCGCTACAAGCAATGATGACAATGTCGCACCAAGCAGTAGTTTACCCAGGTAACCACCAACAATTTCAGCTTTTTCTTCGCTTATAGCCTTAATACCGCCAGTAACAATACCTAACGTACCTAAGTTAGCAAAGCTCATACAATATACTGAAATCATCGCCAAAGATTTTTCTGAGATAGCACCAGTTAAATTACCTACCTCAGCTAAGGCCACAAACTCATTGGTAAATAATTTTTGTGCCATAATAGAACCAACTTCTACAATATCCACACTTGGTACACCGATAGCAAATGCAACTGGTGAGAAAATGTACCCAACAACTTCCGTAAATGTAACACCTACTAAAGCATCTAGTCCATTATTCAAGAATGTGATAATCGCAACAAACCCCACCAAAGTAGCTGCTACAGCGACTGCTAATCCCCAACCATTAGAAATATAATCACTAATTACAGAAATAAAGTTAGGCTTCACTTCATTTTCTTCCTCAACCTCTGAAATACTCTCAATCTCAGTAGGTTTATTTGCATTCATTTTTTCTTCCATATATTTATTCTCTGTCGCCGTGTCGTACGGATTAATAAAACTAGAAATAATAAATGTTGCAAAAATATTAAGAAATACTGCGACTACAACATATTCACCAGGGATCATCTCCATATATGCAGCCAGAGTAGATGCTGCAACTGTTGAGGTAGAGGTCATTAGAAATGTAAACAACCTCTTCCCACTCATTGCTAGAATCTGGTCTTTAATGGTCATATATGCAGTCGGTTGCCCAATCATTGTAGTCATAATAGAATACTGGCTTTCTAACTCACCAACACCAGTGATTTTATTAATTGCCCAACCTACCCATTTCATAATAAAAGGTAAGATTTTTAAATAATCTAAAATACCAATTAAAGCAGAGAAGAATACAATCGGTAATAATACATTAAAGAAGAATACGCTAGCACCTTCTTCAAACATAATGCCACCAAAAACGAAATTAATGCCTCCTTGGGCTTGTACATTCAACCATGCAAAAGCATTTGAAATTCCTTGTAATAAAGAAATACCAAATGTTGTACGTAAAGATACGAATGCTACAATAAACATCAAAACAAACATTACGCCAATATTTACTAAGCGATTTTTGATTTCTTTTCTATCCCAAGATGCAAAATAAGCAATTGCCAAAATCAATATAACACCAATGATGTTTCTGATAATTCCCATAATTATTCACCCTCAATAATCTCTATCATTAACCTTCTTACAACTTCTTCATTTAAGGGTAACGGCGTATTTGATGCAAAACGTTCTTTAACAACTTCTGACGAAAGATTAACAAACACGTCTTTATCAATATTGAATTTAGAAATTGGCTGCATTCCTAAAGTTACATCTCTGAAATGAATATAAGCTTTCGACACTAAATTCCCAATTTGATCAGCATCTTCATCACCATTAAATGTTAGCCCCAAAATTTGTCCAATTTCTTTCACTTTCCGAGTTTGGACACCCGAAACATATTTTAATGCCGCAGGCAATGCATAAGCACACATCATACCATGAGGTACATGGAATTCTGCGCCGGTAATATGTGCAATTGAATGCCCAATGTGGGTCCCCCCA
>NZ_JBHYKZ010000003.1:97512-147016 GCF_042741995.1 Aerococcus sp. NPDC058936
AGCCGCAGGCAATGCATAAGCACACATCATACCATGAGGTACATGGAATTCTGCGCCGGTAATATGTGCAATTGAATGCCCAATGTGGGTCCCCCCATTATTGATAGCCCATCCACCTAAAGCTGCTGCAACTTGCATCTTCGATCTTGCTAACTTATCAGTTGGATTTTCAATAACTTTAGGTAAGTAGTTGACAATGATAAACATTACTTTTTCACAAATCGCATCATTAACTGGTGTTGCTAGTTTGGATGTATAAGCTTCAGCCGCATGTGAAAAGGCATCTAATCCTGTTGCTATCGTTTGTTCCAATGGTAGTGTAAGTACCCACTCTGGCGCTAATATCGCCACTTCACTCTTGGCACCATCAGCTAAAATTGTATGTTTTGAATCAGTTTCTGGATCCGTTAAGACCACCGCATTAGACATCTCACTACCTGTTCCAGATGTGGTAGCTACCGAGATCAGCCCTGGGGAATGTTTTACTGCTTTTCCTTCTATATAAGAAATAATCTTTCCGCCATTATGTGCTAAGATGTTAATCCCACGAGCAACATCTAATACACTACCGCCACCAATAGCAAAGACTGCATCGCAACTTTCTTCAGCGTAAACTTCGTATCCATTATCAACTGTTGATATAACAGGGTCCGGTTTTACTGAATCAAAAATATAGTATTGCAATCCCGCATCGGTGATTTTGTTCAGAAACGCTTTCATTAAATCAGTTCGCGCCATAAATTCATCGGTAACAATTAACGGTTTTGAATAGCCCCCTTCCTGAAGCACACCAACTGCATCTTCTACAAAGTTGTCTGTAGTTAGAATATTTACGCTTTGAATCATTTTATAATTCATATAAACCCGCTCCTTTTTATAGTCCCAATTCAGTTGCTGCTTTATCTGCTCTTTCACAGAATAAACGAACTTTCTCAATATCTTTTTCCATATGTCCGCCATCATATTTGATTGATGTTTTAGATAATGAGTCTACGCCAGCAGGCCTAACGTGACGAATGGCTTCCTCAACATTATCTGGTCCTAAACCACCTGCCATAATTACTGGAATATCAACAGCTTCAACAATTGCCTTATCAATATCCCAGTCATGCGTTTCACCTGATGCACCAATTCCAGTATCCGGCGCTAATCCAGTATCTGTAAGGATCCAGTCAGCAAATTTACTATATTCAATCGCTCTCTCTAAGGCGCCAGGCCCATCCACTAAAACGGCTTGCATAATTTCGATACCAGGACATGCTTCACGGACTTTCGTTGCAAAATTTTCGTCACATGTAAAATCCATACCTGCAAAATGTACAATATCAGGTTTCACTCGTTGACAAACATCGATAATTTCTTGCCCATCATGGTTCAACATAATCGCAACTGTTTTTACCCCTCGTTCTCTACACTTATCAAAAATCTTATCTACTAGATCGTGTTCTACACGGTGAGCAGGTACCCCACCATCTTGCATAGGTACTAAACCAATATGGTCTGCACCTGCATCGATTGTTTGAACTGCTTCTTCATAAGTAATAATTGAATATAATTGTTTTAACATTGTATAATCTCCTTTTGTATTAATACGAAATAGTTTCGTATGATTGTGCGTGACGGACAACTGAACGAATGGATAATTCATCTGAAACTGAACTTTCAGTTTGTAGCGTGATGCTAGATGCTGCTTGGGCTAATTGAGAAACCTCTTCTACAGATAGAATATTGCCATAATGGAACCGGGCCCATACTAATGTAGCCATAGAGCAATCTCCCGCACCATTAGCACTAACAACCTCTGTCGGAATCACTGGTACGAAAGTTGGTTTTTGCATTTTATCTGCTACGACCATACCTTTAGAGCCCAATGATAAATAGACATGCTCAGGACCTAAATCAATTAATTTGCACGCAGCCTCTTTAGCTTTCTCTAAATCAACCACTTTAACGCCTGTATATAATTCAATTTCATGTTCATTTGGTTTAATCGTATCGATCTTATCCAGAATATTTTGAACTCTGTCTGCTTTGGAAACTGAAACTGGATCAACAAAGATTGGTGCAGTAACATTGTCCCCTAGCCACTCTAGTGTTTCTTTAGATAAGTTAGCATCAAACACAACGACTTCCGCTTTATTAATCACATCTAATTTATCTTGTAAGAATGCCGGTGTGATACAATCAACGATTCCCATATCATTCACACCCGTTACCATATCTCCTTCATCATCTGTAACGTAGAGATACGTTGAACTATTTGCGTGATCTAATTTTTCTGCATAATCTAATTTAATATTTAATTCATTACAACTTTTTTCAAGTAATAATCCAAAGTCATCATCACCATATGCTGTAATTAAATAGGTCGGTACTTCAAGGTTCACTAAATTATGTGCAATATTTCGTCCTACGCCTCCCGGACTAAGAAACACTTTACCAATATTTGAATCACGTTCATGATAAACTGGTCCAGAGATTCCTGCGATATCCATATTTAACCCACCGATTACTACTACGTATTTTTCAAGCTCCATTTTTACGCCTCCTGTTCTCTTGTGAATTCAATATACAATGATAAATCCTATTTTTGTTAACGGTTTCATTTTATAGCAACATTTGTTTATAATATAAGAGAAAACGCTTACAAACTATTTAAAAAGTTATTTTTAACAAACTTTTGTTGAAATTCAGTCTCAGTTAAATCTAAGGAGGTTAACATGACACGCAATGAAGAAGAAGTATTATCATTAATTGCTATCAATCCTTTTATCAGCCAGGAAGAAATTGCCGAAGAAATTAGTCTATCTCGTTCTGGCGTAGCTTCCATCATTCGTAAATTAATTAGCGAGGGTCATATAGAAGGTAGAGGATATTTCATTTCCAAACCTGGCTATATTTCTATCGTAGGAGGGGTAAATGTAGATTACATAGGACGATCACATCAGAAAATAACCGATAAAAATTCTAATCCTGGCAAAATTCATAAAGCTATAGGTGGAGCTGGCCATAATATGGCAGCTAATTTAACCAAACTACATGCAGATAACTATTTCATCACCGTTTATGGAAATGATGCAGATGGTAATCAAATTATTGTGGATTCAAAAGAACACGACATTGATATGTCTTATTCCCAAAAAATAGAGGATATAAGTACTAGTTCTTACATGTACATAGAAGATTATGAAGGCAGACGATTGTTAGGTGTAGATGATATGGAAATATATCAATATATCACCAGTGATTTTCTCGACGCTAGATATGAAATCATTAATCATTCTGACCATTGCTTGGTTGACACCAACCTTTCAAAAGATTGCTTTAAATGGTTATATAACCACTTATCCATCCCTTTAGTTGTTAAAACAACTACTAACCTAAAGAACTCAACAATTCTTAGTTCGCAAATGAAGATCGATACACTAGTTACAACGGAGGAAGAATTTGTTGTTTTACTAAATGATTCCACTAATCAGCCCTTAACTATAAAAGAAGGAATGAAATTTCTAGGCGCTAAGGGCATCGAAACAATTATTTTATATGATTATCTCAAAGGCATACTGTGCTATGTACACTCACAAGGCCAATTCATCCGACAAAAACCTATTAAAATAACTCATATAGAAACCGTCAACGGCTCACACGCAGCTTTCACCAGCACCTATGTTTGGGCTAAAATGAAAAAATGGGCACTAAAAGATGCTTTACTACTCGCATATACAAGCTCTATCTTAAACCTATCTTCTCCCAATAATGTAAACGACAAACTGAGTCCTATCGAACTATATAAATTGAAAAGAACCCTTTTTTGAAAAAAAAATAGGCAGGTAGATCCCATTAATCTACCTGCCTATTTTCTATATTATAATAAAAGAAAGTTTATTCTAACCAGCCGTCTACTGTTTCACGATTGGCTTCAATCCAGTTATCTGCTGCTTCTTCTGGTTCAACACCTGTAGCCAATTCTTCCATTACAGCAGACATGTCGGCTACTTCCCAGTAGAAGTTATCGATGATTTTGTAAGCTTCTGGATTATCTTCTTGAAATCCTTCTCTAGCATATGAACGAATTTCTTCATGACCACCAAAGACATTTTTTGGATCTTCAAGCATTTTTAGATCATAATCCATGAACATCCAGTGTGGTTGCCAACCTGTGACAACAATTTCTTCCTCATTTTCAATCGCTTGCTCAAGTTCAGCAATCATTGCACCAGTAGAACTTACCGAAACTTCCCAACCAGATAAGTTGTCATATTCTTTTACTGAATTCTGCGCACTGTTTGTGACACCAGCACCCGGTTCAATGGCAGTAATCGTTGATCCATCTTCGTCCGTTAAATCTTCAATCGAGTTCACATCTTCCATATGGGTTGGAACAGTTAGTGCTGAAATCGCCCCTTCTAAGTTAGGGCCTAAGTCAACCATGGAACCGCCGTATTCCGCTTCATAAGCTTGATGTGTGACTGGTAACCAACCACCAACCATAGCATCCGCTTGCCCTTCAGCAACAGAACTAAACATGATGGCAGGATCGACTGTGGTCATCTGGACATTAAAGCCCGCTTCTTCTAGCACTTGTGCCAAAACGGTTGTCGAAGCAATTTCTGACTCCCAATTAACTGTGGCTAGATTCACCGTTTGCCCACCTTTATTGGACCCTACATTCGTTTGATATGAATCTTCACTTCCAAAAGTGAATAATAACCCAACAATTACCGCGACTACTAAACCTATTTTCTTAAACATTTTTACACTCCCGAAATATACTTCCCTAGTTACAAATGTTCGCTACTTTATCTAAAAAAACAGGAGGGGCTACTAGTGTGCCTCACTCCTGTTTAAGCTCGTTGAGACTTTGTAAGGATTGAGGTCCAGAAAGAGAACGCTGAAAGATTAAGGCACTAGCTGACAAAGTCAACTGCAACTTAATCTGAAACGCAGTCCTTTTGGAAGGCTCAAACCCGATTTTAGTCCTATTATGCTTTTATTTACTTATTCTTCAACAGCCACCCATTGATCAACTGTATCTTGATTTGCTTCAATCCAGTCTTGTGCTGCAGTTTGAGGATCAGCACCGTCATTGATTTCTGCCATTACAGATTCCATATCCTCAACTTCCCAGAAGAATTTATCTAAAATTTGGTAAGCTTCTGGCATATCGTCTTGCAATCCTAGGCGAACCATTGTGTTGATTGTTTCACCGTCTCCGAAGACACCTTCAGTATCTTCTAAATATTTCAAGTCATACTCTTGGAACATCCAGTGTGGTGACCAACCAGTAATGACGATTTCTTTTTCATTAGCAATAGCTGTACCTAATTCAGTCGTCATGGCACCTGAAGATGATGTTTGAACTGTCCAATCACTTAGGTTGCTGTATGTACCTACTGCCTCTTCTGCAGCCGCTACAACACCCGCACCAGGTTCAATACCTGTAATCGTTTGGTTCGCTTGGTCACTTAAGTCCTCGATTGAGTTCACATCTTCCATGTAAGTTGGTACGGTTAAACCTGTAATCGCACCCTCTAAGTTAGGGCCCAAGTCTTCCATTTGATCACCATATTTTTCGTATTGCGGTGCATGTGTATTAGGTAACCAAGCACCTACCATAGCATCCGCTTCGTTTGTAGCAACAGATGACCACATAATCGCGTTGTCTAATGGTGTAATTTCTACAGTATAGCCTGCTTGACGCAATACTTCAGCGATCACATTTGTAGAGGCAATTTCCGTATCCCACGTTACATAAGATAAGGTAATGGTTCCCTTGTCTTCACCAGAGACTAAATTAAAAATGTTTGATTTGTATGAATCGGCAGAACCGAAAGTAAGGACTAATCCCAAGATTGCAATGACAGCAATCCACAAGCCTTTAAGTTTTTTCTTCAAAATGGATTCTCCTTTCCTCTACTTAGCTATTTTTATCAGCTGTGAAACGGTTTGTTAAGCGGTCAATCAAGATTGCTAAGATAACAATCGCTAGACCAGACACAAATCCTGAACCTACTGACGCACGTTGTAGAGCGGTTAATACTTGACGACCTAGACCAGGCGCACCAATCATTGACGCTGTAACAACCATAGATAAAGCAAGCATCACTGTTTGGTTTACACCAGCCATGATAGTCGATTTAGCTAAAGGTAATTCCACTTTGAATAATTTTTGTCTACCAGTTGAACCGAAGGCATCTGCTGCTTCAACTAACTCAGTAGAGATTTGTTTGATCCCTAATTCAGTGAATCGTACTGTTGGTGGTAAGGCGAAAATTACTGACGCGAATGTACCAGGTACAATACCGATACCGAAGAAGGCAACGGCTGGAATTAGGTAAACAAAAGCTGGCATTGTCTGCATGAAGTCTAAGATTGGTTTTAAGATATTGTGGACAGTTTTAGATTTAGCTGACCAAATCCCTAAAGGTACACCGATAATAATTGAGATCACACTAGAAACCAGTACCAATGTCACTGTGTTCATTAATTCTGACCATAAACCTTGGTTTAAAATGTATCCCAAACCAACTAAGGCGAAGGCAGATAATGATAATTGCTTCTTACTTGCAAAATAAGCAATCACTGCCACGATTAAGATAAAGGCAAATGGTGGAATTAATAGTAATAAGTTGGTAATCCCGTTCATAAAGGCTGAGCCCCCAGCTTGGATGGCGCCAAATAAACCTGAGAATGTAACGGTTAACCAGTTTGTTGCTGCTTCAATCCAATCAGCAACTGGTAGTTGCTCAATTGGAAACATCGCTAAATTAAACATTCAATTCTTCCCCCTCTTCAGTATTTGTTGCATCAGCTTCTTCGCTGTTGTCATTTGCTAAGCTGTTGATAACCATCTTAGAACTTATCATACCCAATAAGTGATTTCCGTCATCTACAACTGAAATCGGCATTATCGCGTTACCCATTACGTCATAAATATCATTAATCGGTGTTTCTGGGTGTACGACTGGATGGTCAGTACGGATAAGAGATTCAACAGATAGATATTCTTTGTTTTGGTTGCCTTTAATCAGTTTGGCAACATCAGTGTTACGAACGTAACCTAATAACTCCCGTTTGCTGTTTGTCACCATTAGGAAGTTGTAGTTTTCTTCTTCCATACGGTGTAGAGCCATTCTGGCACCGTGCTTCTCAACATTCAATAAGAAGTTAGGACGTTCCATAGCATGTTCTGCAGTAAGGACTTTAGAACGGTCAACACTTTCAACAAAGCGTTCAACGTAATCGTTAGCTGGATTCGTTAAGATTTCTTCACCGGTACCTACTTGAACAACTTCTCCATCTTTCATTAAGGCGATACGGTCACCAATTCTCAAAGCTTCGTCCAAGTCATGGGTAATGAAGACGATCGTTTTGTTTACACGTTCTTGTAAATCAACTAACTCATCTTGCATGTCACGACGAATCAATGGGTCAAGCGCCGAGAAGGCTTCATCCATTAATAGGATTTCCGGGTCGTTAGCTAGGGCACGTGCTAAACCAACACGTTGTTGCATACCACCAGATAATTGGTTTGGATACTGGTCTTTAAAAGTTAACAAACCAGAGTTTTCTAGTGCTTTTTCAGCAGCTTTTTGACGTTCTTCTTTGCTGACACCTTGAATCTCCAAACCGAATTCTGTATTTTCAAGAATTGTTTTGTGTGGGAATAAGGCGAAGCTTTGGAACACCATACTCACTTTTTTACGTCTGATTTCACGTAATTCATCTCTATTAGCACCTGTCACGTCATCACCTAAAATTGTGATGTTACCCGCTGTTGGTTCAATTAATCGGTTGATCATACGTAACATAGTTGATTTACCTGAACCAGATAATCCCATGATAACGAAAGTTTCACCTTGTTTGATATCTAAACTGGCATTGTCGACCCCGACTGTCGCACCTGTTTGTTGAACGATTTCTTCTTTAGACTTTCCTTCATTTAATAGTTTTTTCGCTTTCTCAGTTTGAGCGCGAGATCCATAAATTTTGGTTAAATTCTCAATTTTTACTGCTGTAGTCATCATAATCCTCCTTTATTTTGACACTTTGTTACAAAACGCAACGTAAACTCACCATACTACCGTAACACGTTCACCGGAAATTTTCAAAAAAGAACCCTTGAAAAGGTTGATTTGACAAGTTTTCACAAATAGGTCATTTTTTATGTTAACTTTCTACACCCCCTTTAAACTAAATATGAAAGGGCTTAATTTCACAAGCTCCTAAAAGTACAAACATTGTTCTATTTATAAACTTCCCGGAATAAATAAAAAAGCACTACACCCAAAGGATGCAATGCCCGCCATGATGGTTTATTCGCTTTCTTTTATACTTTTTAAAATCCAATAGCCTTTACGGCGTTCGATTTCTTCAACGTTACCAAAGACCTCTTCTAATTTCTTCATCGCTGAAGGTGCCCCTTGTTTCTTTTGTAAAACTACATAGATTTCGCCACCCGGTTTTAGATAGTGGATGGCTTCGCTCATAAAATGATGCACCATTTCCTTACCCGCACGAACTGGTGGATTCGTCAGAATGACACCAAAATCACTTTTATCAATAGCTTCATAGGCATTTGAAACGGTGAAAGTGACGTTGTCAACATGGTTAGCAGCCGCGTTGTCCTTAGCCAGACCAATCGCCCGCTCAGAGATATCTACCCCGTAAATGGCTCTGTCAGGCAGCATAGTACCCATAATGACCCCCACTGGCCCGTAACCAGCGCCTAAATCAAGCAGGTCGCCTGGTGCAAGTTGGTCAAGGTCCAAGGCTTCAAGCATGACCCTAGTCCCAAAATCTAAATTATCCCTAGAAAAGACACCTGAGTCGGTCTTAAAGGTAAAGGGCCGGTCGAAAATCACTGTCTCGTATTGTTTAAAGTCGTGTCCAAGATCTTCATTATTTTCGAAGTACTGATGACTCTCTTTCATGAACACCCTCCGTTCTATATCGTTATTATTTTCATTATTTTTGTAAATGCACATTATCATCTCTCATTTTATAGTTTGTGGGGACTAGACGCAAGTAGGTAAAATTTGCCTAATGCTTTTGTCCAAAAGAAAAAACGCCCGACTCAGACAGTCATGTCCAAGCAAGGCGCTCGTGCAATTTTCTATGTATGCTTCAACCCGCAAGCTCAGTCTCTTTATGTCCGGCTGAACCGCTTGCCAATTAAGCCATTTGGTGCAAACAAGAGTGTCAATAAGAAGGTCACAAAACCTACGAAGGCGATGGTTCCTGAAATGGACACGTTGAAGTGGATGGCTACATAGTAACCAATGATACTGTTGATTGCCCCGTACGATAAGGCCACCAGCAACATGATGCTTAGCCGTTTTGATAGCAAATGGGCACTCAAAGCCGGCGCTACCATTAGGGAGATGACTAGGATGGCACCAACGGTATCGAAGGCGACAACGGTGGTGATGGAAACCAGTGTCATCAAGACCAGATTCAATAAGCCAACTGCTACACCGATTGATTTCGCGTAAACGGGGTCAAAAATACTAACTTTGAGTTGTTGGTAGGTCACTGCAACAAAGGCCAGATTAATCACCAACATGGCAAACATCCGGGCGAAGGCAATCGGTACCTGGATACCAAAGATTTCCATAGTATTTAAGGTCGCAAAGACCACTTCCCCACTCAAGACTACATCCACATCTAAGTGAACATTTCGCGCATACCTAGAAATCAGGATGATGGCGATGGCAAAAAGCAAGGTAAAAATCAAGCCAGTGGCCGCATCGCTTTGAATGGCAAATTTGTTGACTACGTATTCAATGGCATAGACAGTCATCACACCAAATAGGGCTGCCCCAACAAATAGGATCGGTGAATCTAGGTCACCGGCAATAAAGTAACCAAGGACAATACCTAGTAAAACCGTATGCGACAAGGCGTCAGCCACCATGGCCATGTTTTTCAGAACTAAAAATACACCGAGCAAGGCGCAGGAAACGGCCGTAATCATTACAACGGATAAAGCCCCCATTATGCCACCTCCTCTGTCTCTGACGCGTCATCTTGATGGGTGGCTAAATAACGTTTTTTCCGTAAATAAGCGACCACATAACCTCTTGGCCCAAAAATAATGGACAATAATGAGACGATCGACATGACCACGATAATGGTTGGTCCGGTCGGTAAGTTTGAGATTGTTGATGACAAGTAGGTCCCAATACCAGCGGCAATACCGCCCGATACAGCAGCTACCAGCAAGACGATTGGGAACCGTTTTGACCATTGCAGGCCGGTAATGGCTGGCGTAATCAACATGTTGGAGATGAGGATAGCACCCACTGCCTTTAGCCCGACAACAATCATGACGATAGCCATCAGGAGAACCACCCAGTTCAATACGTTGGCCTGAATGCCGACTGCTTTCGCATAATTTGGGTCGAAGACGAAAATTTTGATTTGCTGGTAGCAAGCGATGAATATCGTTAAGGCGATCACTGAAGCGATGATGATTAACCAGACATCTGATTTCAGCAAAAAGGCTGCCTGCCCGAAAATATAGTGTTGGAGACCTGCTTGCGATGCATCACCAAACTGCGGATTGCCTTGGATATATGACTTCAAGGCCATCCCCAATCCAAAGAAAGAAGACAAGACTAAAGCCAATGCCGAATTAAGGCTGACTAAGGAATGCTTATGGATCAACTCGATAAAGTAGAAGGCCACCATACCCGCAACCAAAGCACCCAGGGTTAAAATCAAGGTGTTTTTTGATTGAAAGAGCATAAAGGTGATAACGATACCCGCAAAGGTGGCGTGACCAATCGCGTCCCCTATCAAACTTTGCCCTCTAAGGACAGTAACTGTCCCGACGATACCTGATGTCATAGCTAAAACGACTGTTCCAAGCAAGACGATTTGAAAGGAGAAATCAGTTAATATGGCCATAGATCTCACCAATCCTTTGATCATATGCCACCGCAATATTGGCTTCATTGAAAGTTTCCGCAACTGGACCTTGGCCAATGACTTTCTTATTCAATAAGATGACATGGTCAAAGTACTCACGGACTGTAGCCAAGTCGTGGTGAACGATAATAATGGTCTTCCCGTCGCGTTGAAATTGGTTAATAATCTCTGCGAAAAGTTTCTCCGTCTTAACATCGATCCCCTTCATTGGTTCATCCAAGAAGTAAATGTCTGCATCCTGGCAGATAGCGCGGGCTAAGAAAACCCGTTGCCGTTGCCCGCCAGAAAGCTGAGCGATTTGCCGGTCAGCGTAGTCAGTCATATTGACACTTGCTAAGGCAGCAAGTGCCCGGTCCTTGTCCGTTTGGCTGGCCTTTTTGAAAAAGCCTTGATGTACATACCGTCCCATTAAAACAACATCTAAAACCGTAGTTGGGAAGTCCCAATTCACCGAAGAAGATTGGGGCACATAAGCAATTTTCTTGTAATAGTCCTTGTATGCCTTGCCATAGAAGGTCACATCCCCTTTCAAGGGCTTCAAAAAATCAAGCATACAATTCAATAAAGTTGACTTACCGGCACCATTTGGCCCGATAATGGCCGTCTTCGAATTTTCCTTTATAGCAATGTTTATATCCTCTAATACGAGTTGGTCGTCATAAGACATGGCCAAGTCGTCCACTTTAATTATTGCTGTCATCTTGTCTGTCATCCTTTCATTACATTATCCAAATTTATCTTATTTAATCTTACCTATTTAAGATTTGACACAATTAGGTTCACATTGTGTTTAAACATATCAATATAGGTATCACCCTCTTGTCCTTCACTCGCAAGTGAATCTGAGAACAATTCTTGCCCTTCACCAGAAACAACTGTCACTTCGCCACCAGCAGCACTCACTGCTTCTTGGATACGCTGCATACGCGCTGGGTCAGTTGTTGATTCCGCAAAGATTGCTGGCACTTCGTTTTCTACAATAAAGCTTGCAATAGCTGAAATATCTGCGTTAGATGCTTCAGATTGTGTTGAAATCCCTTGTGGTGCCACTACTTCTATTCCGTAACGTTGTGAGAAGTAGTTGAAGGCATCATGTGGTGTAATCAAGTAACGTTGACCTTCTGGAATTGAGTTGATTTCTGCTTGCGCCCAAGTATCCAGTTCAGTCAACTCTTCCTTATAAGCCGTTGCCGCGACATTGATCGACTCGTCACCAGTTAAAGTCACTAATTCAGCAGCTACTGCATCCACCGCTTTTTGGTAAAGGGTGATATCAAACCAGAAATGTGGGTCTACTTCACTTTCCTCGTCTTGGTCGACCATCGTTACATCTTCGTCAGTGAAATCTTTCGTCACCGCCACACCTGTTGCTTCCAAGGCTTTAACCATTTGCGCCTCTAAGTGTAAACCGTGGTATAAAACCAAGTCTGCCCCTTGGATTTTCTCCAAGTCTTTAGGACGTGCTAAGTAGCCATGAGGGTCCTCGCCCGCTGGAATAATCGTTTCAACCGTCACTTGGTCTCCCGCCAATTGTTCTACCATATCACGTAGAAAAGAGGTGGATACTGTGACAACCGGTTTTTCATCCGCAACATCGCCTCCGTCACTAGCTGACTCCCCACCGCTCGCACATGCACCTAAGAATAGGGCCACAATCGTTAAACTCAATAATTGCCAAATCTTCTTCATTTGAATTCTTCACTCCTACTTTCTTTATTTAAGGGGTAACCATGAGGTTCGCCCTTAGCTTTTGTTAATTATATTTTTAGTTTAACCTAAAAATATATAAACGTCTAGTCTAATTCGCCGAGATTTTTGGGAAAATGATGCTCCCTTGCCAAGCTAGTTGATCTAGAAAACCAGGCACACTGATTCAAGCAGTCAAAAAAAGACCACACCCCAAATGCGGATGTGGTCTAATAATAATGGTAAAAAAAAGAGAAGCTCGGATAATTCCGAACTTCCCTCATATACATCATAAGATAATCCATTAAAGATTATTTTACTTCTGCAGTACCGCCAGCCTCTTCGATAGCAGCTTTTAAAGCTTCTGCTTCTTCAGCAGGTAATGCTTCTTTAACGATCGCTGGAGCGCCGTCTACTAATGCTTTAGCTTCTTTCAAGCCTAAACCAGTAGCTTCACGTACAGCTTTGATTACTTTAATTTTAGCTGAACCAGCAGAAGTTAATTCTACGTCAAATTCAGTTTTTTCTTCAGCAGCTTCACCAGCACCAGCACCAGCAGCAGCTACAGGAGCAGCAGCAGATACGCCGAATTCTTCTTCGATTGCTGATACTAAGTCAGCTAATTCTAAAATTGTTGATTCTTTTAAATCAGCAATGATTTGTTCAATGTTTAAAGCCATTATAAAATTCCTCCGTTTTTAAATAGTTTGTTTTGTATGATTAAATTGGTAATAAATTACGCTGCGTCTTCGCCTTTTGCATCTGCAACAGCTTTGACAGCGTATGCCACGTTGCGGACAGGAGCTTGCAATACTGATAATAGCATTGAAAGTAGACCTTCGCGGTTTGGCAATTTCGCAATTTGTTGAATTTCTTCTTTAGAAAGTACTTTACCTTCTAAGATACCACCTTTAAGTTCTAACGCTTCTGCTTTTTTAGCAAAATCAGAAAGAATCTTAGCTGGGGCAACTGCGTCTTCCATACCAAACGCTACAGCTGTAGGGCCTTGGAAAACTTCTTCATGGTATTCTAACTCTTGAGAATCTAAAGCACGACGCATGATTGTGTTTTTGATAACTTTAAACTCAACACCTGCTTCACGTAATTGTTTACGTAATTCAGTCACTTCTGCTACTGATAATCCTAAGTAGTCAACCACAACTAAAGAATTTGCAGCGTTCATTTTCTCAACGACTTCATTTACTTCTTGTTGTTTTTTAGCAATTGCTTGTTCACTCACTTATATTTCACCTCCACTGATTTTATTAGAGTTTTTTTAAATAAAAAACTCTATGTCACTGAAGACATAGAGGATAAAGTTCACCATCTAGTAGTGAACAACGTATCTCCCTCGGTTGGCAAAATTAAGGCAAAGCCGCCAACTGTCTTCGGTAAGCTATATAAATAACCTCACTCATACTAACAGAATAGTATAAGTGGGTCAAGTATTATTTTTAATTAATCTTAGATTGATGAAACATCAACTTGGATACCAGGACCCATAGTAGATGTAATTGATAAGTTCTTGATGTATGTACCTTTAGATGATGCAGGTTTCACACGTAATACCATTTCTTGAACAGCTTTTACGTTTTCAGCTAATGCATCTGTAGTAAATGATACTTTACCAACAGGTAAGTGTAAGTTACCAGCGCTATCAGCACGGTAAGCAACTTGACCAGCTTTAATGTCTTGAACTGCTTTAGTAACATCTTGTGTTACAGTACCAGTTTTAGGGTTTGGCATTAAGCCTTTAGGACCTAATACACGACCTAAACGACCAATTTGACCCATCATGTCTGGCGTCGCAACGATCACGTCGAAGTCGAACCAGCCACCTTGGATTTTTTGGATGAACTCGTCATCACCAACGTAGTCAGCACCAGCGTCTTTAGCTTCTTGCGCTTTTTCACCTTTAGCAAAAACCAATACAGTTTGGTCTTTACCAGTACCGTTAGGTAATACCATAGCACCACGGATTTGTTGGTCATTTTTCTTAGTGTCGATACCTAAACGGTATGCAACTTCAACTGATCCATCAAATTTAGCGTAGTCTACTTCTTTTAACAATTCAATCGCTTCAGATAAAGCATATTTTTTATTTTTTTCGATTTTTTCGAAAACAGCTTTTTGGTTTTTAGTTTGTTTAGCCATTATATATATTCCTCCTATGTGGTTTTAGCGGATAATCCTCCCACTCACAAATCGCAATTGATTTGTGGCGTACGGGTTTCATGTATTACAGTGTGACAATTAGCCTTCTACTACAAAGCCCATTGAACGTGCAGTACCTTCAACCATACGCATAGCAGCTTCTACATCTGCAGCGTTCAAGTCTTCCATTTTTGTTTCTGCAATTTCACGAACTTGGTCGCGAGTTACTGTAGCGACTTTGTTTTTGTTAGGTTCGCCAGAACCTTTAGCCACGCCAGCAGCTTTTTTCAATAATACTGCAGCAGGTGGTGTTTTAGTAATAAACGTAAATGAACGATCTTCGAATACAGTGATCACTACAGGGATAATCATACCCATTTGATCTTGTGTACGCGCATTGAATTCTTTAGTGAATCCCATGATGTTCACACCAGCTTGACCTAATGCAGGACCTACTGGAGGAGCTGGACTTGCTTTACCAGCTTCAATTTGTAATTTAACGATTTGTTGTACTTTTTTAGCCACGAAACATTCCTCCTTGTTTTTCGCGTTGTGGTTTAATGGAGTTAAGATTCCTCCTCCCACTACATGTGTCTACACACAGTAACCTATTTAACCACATAAAAGTCGTGATTGCAAGCCTTTTTTGATAAACGGTTATATAATCTTTAAGTTCATTTTGTAAATTTATTGTAAAGGGTTACATTGCTTATTTTACAATATTTATCAGGTGACAAGACCGACAAAATATGGTAAACTGTATCCTTAATAGAGGAAAAGTACATTGCAAAGGAGTGATAATGATGGAACGTCCAGTAAGAAAATTTTACGATGACCAACTAAAGACTTTGGAGGGTATGCACGCAAAACTCGGATTTGGTACGGCGGCTATGTTAGAACGATCTTTCCAAGCATTAAAAACCAATGACCACAATGGCGCAAAAACTGTCATTGAAAGCGATGCTGAGATTAACAAGCTAGAAAAAGAAATCGAATTTTATGTAATGCGTATAATCGCTCGTCAACAACCAATCGGTACAGACCTACGTATGATTCTGTCAGTATTTGCTTCAAGTTCTGACCTAGAGCGCGTAGCCGACCACGCAGTATCCGTAGCAAAAGGTATTTTACGTGTTGAAAACTTAGCACCATTTGATTCAGTTATGGATGATATTTTTGCCGTAGGTGAGTTAGCGAAAAACATGCTTGGACAAGCAATTGATGCCTTTAGCCAACATAACGTTGAACGCGCTAAAGAAATCGCTGCTATGGATGACGAAGTAGACAGTGCTTTTAGAGAACTTGTCGATCAAATTTTAGTGATCATGCAGAATCAACCCGAAACTGTTCAAACAGGTTCAGCGATTAATGCCATTTTACATGATATCGAACGTATCGGTGATTATGCAACAAACCTATGCGAACGCGTTATTTATACAGAAGATGCAGACATCGTGAACTTAAACGATTAAAATCTACATATATAAATAGAAAAAATCAGTTGCCCATAAAAGCAACTGATTTTTTTGTGCATCTTCGGTTTGCCATTCGCCTCTTCTACCAATAAACGCGTTATAATGCGCTTAACAATAGAAGAGAAAGAGTGAGAAGAACAACTTATGTTTATCATTAATAATCGTTTTATATTCATCGTTAGTTGGGGATTAAACATTTAACCACTTAAATTAATAGTAGTTTTTACACACTATACACATTCCCTTATATACATTCGGTAATTTCCGGTTATATATTGTATGATATTTTGAAATACATGTATCTTTACCGCTGGAAGGATAAAAAATAAACAATTAGAAAATGAATATTAATCAATAGAGAAAAATAGCGGGTAAGGATTTTGTTTAAGAATCTTTACCCGCTATTTATTTAACTATGGTTTATTTTACCTCAACTATGATTTGTAAAATATCGCAAATTAGAATTTATCTACTTGGTCGTAGTCTACTTCTGCTAATGTTTCACGTCCAAACATTTCAACAGTCAGTTTCAATTTGCCATGTTCTGCATCAATCTCTTGTACGCGACCTTCCATACCATCAAAGGCACCGTCGATAACCTTAACCACTTCATCGATATCGAATGAGATATCACGGTTACGGCCTCCTTCACCAAGGCTTGATAAGATATTACGTACTTCATCAGGTAATAATGGTGTTGGTTTTGAACCTTGCCCGTGAGAACCTAAGAACCCTGTAACACCTGGTGTATTACGTACAACGAACCACGCTTCATCTGACATGATCATCTCAACTAATACATAACCTGGAAAGTTTTTGATCTTAACAATCTTCTCTTTACCTGATTTCGTCTTCTCTACATGCTCTTCTTCAGGCACGATTACACGGTAAATGTAATCTTCCATATCCATTGAAGTAATACGCATTTCCAAGTTTTGTTTCACTTTATTTTCATAGCCAGCGTATGTATGGATTACATACCACTCTTTACCAATTTCGATTTCTTCTACCATCGATATGCTCCTTCTTTCAATACATTCAACATCGATCAACTTCAAGGCAAATTAAAAAACCTTCCCCGCATGAAAGGTTTTCTCTTCGCTTTATTCGTGCCCATTATAACACACCGCCCATGCGCGCGCCATAACAAGTTACAATTATAAGTTAATAAACCATCTAAACGCCCATTGCGCTACGGTATCAATAACCCCTAGGAAAATGGCAACCATGATAATAGTTGATAATACGATACCAGTGTAACGCACCAACTCGCCACCACTCGGCCATGTTGTCAATCGCATTTCATGCCATACATCTTTTAAAAATTGCATCTACTTCCCTCGCCCTCTATCAGTCGACTTCGACTACTTGGTTTCTTTATGTATTGTATGTTGATTACAGTGTCTACAGAATTTCTTCACTTCTAAACGCTCAGTACGGTTATTGGCATTACTATTAGTCGTGTAATTTCTTGAGCCACATACTGAACAAGCAAGTGATACTTTTTTCGTTGCCATAATTCACAATCTCCTTGATTTCTGATTCATTGTACATGGTACTTACCCCGATGGTCAATGTCAATAAATATTTCCTGCATCCCTAATTATACCACAAATAGTAAGAGGAGTTGCACTATCATCAGCTAACTCCTCTTTTAAAATCTATAGGATGTATTTAATATAAAAAGGCTGAAGCGATAAGTACAGCAATCAAAGCCAACAAGTGCGCCACGTTTGTAATAATGAACTGGTGGATAAAGCCATGTTTAATGGATAATCCAGTCAGATTATTAAAGGTAATCACGACTCCAGATTGTGGCATCGCCGTTAATGTTGCCGCCGCAATCACTGTAATTCGGTGGACCAACTCAGGATCAATCCCCATAGCAATATAATCTGGCGCTAGGGTATTCATCACAATCCCAATCGTACCCGAAGCAGAACCAGTGATCCCACTTAGTAAGGCAGACGATACAGCCAATCCAATCACTGGACTACCAGGAATAGAGGTAATCGCTTGTTGGATGACCCCAAAACCAGGTGCCAAGGTTAACACTGAACCAAATGCTACAGAAGATGAAGTTGAGAAGGCCGGCATAATTGCTCCTGTCGCCCCCGCATTCAAGGTCATATTCTGTGATGGAATATAGTTGTGGTATAGAATAGCTGACACGACAATCGCTGCAGCTAGAGCCACTAAAATAATGTTGGCCACACTAGAAAAAATCAAAATAATAGCAATCAAGGTCATAATCGGCGCTAAAGAAATCCAAATAGATGGCAATTTCAATTCATCCCCATCCTCATCTACCACTTTAGGAGCCACCTTACCTTCTAAATAGGTATCAAATTGTTCACCCTTCTTCACAGATCGGTCCAAACACCATTTCATATACAGTAAGCCAAAAGTCAAAAGGACTAATGACCCGATTAACCCTAGAATAGGTGCCGCCGTTAATGACGTTCCCAAAGCTGTAGTTGGAATCGCATTTTGCACCGAAGGATTTCCTGGCAAACTAGACATGGTAAAGGTCCCAGCACCTAAAAATAAAGGAATAGGGAACAACTCCCAGTTTATATCCATTTGTTTGAAAATCCGCTTGCCTAACGGTACCACAGCAAACATCACCACAAATAATGAAATCCCCCCATACGTTAACAAAGCTGCAATAGCCATAATTGCTACCATAATCATATATTTAGAGCCCATCCCAACTTTACTCAAGATGAAGTTAGCAATAGACACTGTCGCATGACTCTTTTCCATATATTGTGCCAAAACAGCACCCAATAAGAAAATCGCAAAGTTATTAATCAAAAATCCAGCCAAAGCTGTCATATACGAATGCTCTTGACCAACCAATGACCCAAATATATCCATCTGGTTAGCGAGAATAACAACCAAAGCAGATAAAGGTGCCGCAATAATGATATGCAACCCTTTAACAGAAAACCAAATAATCAGTACAATACCGATAAACACCCCAATAATACCTAATATTCCCATGCACAATCTCCTAAAATGTATTTATAGGCGCCCTTGCGAACCGCCTATGTAATTGGAATACTGACAACTCTCCCTAAAAATCACCAACTTCCAAAAACATCATAAACTACTTTGCTCACTTTTTTCACTAGGTAAATGTAAGCTATTCCATAAAATTAATCAAAAAGTAACCATAAAAAAGCCATGCACAGTTTCAACCCATGCATGGCATAATTTTGTTTCAATCACCATCATCAAAATATTCTGATAATATTTGACGATACTTTCGTTTACATTTAGCGATTAACGAATGGACCTGTTTTCTGGTAAAGCCCGTGAGTTTTTCCATCTCTTCGTAAGAAAAACCTTGTTTGAAATAACTATATGCCGATCTTTCCATATCAGACAAACTTTTCTCGTATCTATTAATTGTTTCATGGAAAAGATACATATATTCGGGTGGAAATTCTTTGGTCCTCAAGCGATTTTCTATATTGTTTTCTTCACCTTCACTTGCAAACAAATCTAGTGACCGCTCAACTTTAAAATTAGCAATCCGTTTATCCGTCATGTGCATCCGGCGAATATCCAGCAACCTATTTTTGAATACATTCGCAAAGTAAGTTGTAAAGGCTGCCTTACTATTAATGCGATATGTTTGAACAGCTTGTACTAGACTAATTCTAGCTTCTCGATAGTAATCATCATTTTCTAAAATATACTTAGGGATGCGCCAACGGTTAGCATATAAAGTAGGTAAAACTTCTTGGTATAATGCATCAAATATTTCTTCAGTAAGTTCATTTTTAGCCTGCAATACTAAATCCAATACCTGTGACTGGTCTTTACTTTGTTTCTGCTTTGCCATAGATTTGTCCTCTCCAGATAGACCACCCAGGCTCAATCCAACAGACCAAAAACATCAAAATCCTACTATTCACTTTTCTTGTCGATTAAATCTCTATAAAAGTCATTTAATTTATCTAGCTGATGGACTGACCATGGTATGGATCTTTGATATTTGTTGTATTCATAATCATTACCACCATGTGCAATTTCCACATTGGTTTTTTGTACATCTCTAAATAGTTCTTGTGCCGATTGTCTCAAGGCACCCTTTTGAAATACAATACGCTGTTCAGCTAGGTCACTAGTCGCTACAGTAACATTGTGTAGAGGACTCACTAAATCCACAATCATCTCTTCGATGTATGAATCAGCCGTTTGCCCTTCACTCGTGAAGACAACATGTAAGTTAAATTGATCATACGACTTAGAAATACCAGGGACAAACATAGCGTCAAAAACGACCCAAGTTTCAATATCGTGATAGCCCACATAGTTAGAAAGGGTTGCTAACAACAAGTCTCTTGCAGCCTCAATTTCATCTCGATTTTTCAACTTTACAAGTAAAGGCCATGAACCAATCATGTTGTACCCATCAACAATTAAACGTTCTTTTCTTAAAGCCATGCTATCCCCCCTTTTCTTCATCATGCTTTGCTCAAATAAACGCGTCAATTAACCTTTACTCATGCGACTTTGATAAATCTGATACATTAATAATCCAGCTGCCACACTGGCATTTAAACTTTGAACGTGACCACGCATTGGAATAGTAATCATGCCATCAAGATGTTTCTTCACACCTGGTGACACACCTTTACCTTCATTACCGATTACAATAGCAATAGGTAGTGTCGCATCCATTTGCCACATTGATTGACCTTTCATATCGGTACCAAATACCCATACACCACGTTCTTTTAGTGTATCAATGGTTTTAGAAATATTGGTTACACGTACAACTGGTACATGTTCAATCGCACCTGTAGAAGTTTTGGCAACCACTTGCGTTAACCCAACAGCGCGACGGTTTTGAATAATCACACCATGTACGCCTGAAGCATCAGCAGTTCTTAGAATAGAACCCAAGTTATGTGGGTCTTCAATACCATCTAAAATCATGATAATTGGGTCTTCATTCGCTTCTTCAGCTTTTTTGAAGATATCATCTAATTCAGCATATTTATATGCCGCAATCGCCATAACAACACCTTGGTGATTGCCACCATCAGAAAGCGTATCTAACTTCTCTTTCGGGACATTGGATACTAAGATATTTCGCTTGTTGGCTGCTTTTAAAATAGCTTGGGCATTCTTCTCGTTTAAGCCAGTTTGTAGGAAGACTTTATTCACATCATGGTCGCCTTCTAACACTTCCATAGCGGCATGGAAACCATAGACGAAATCAGGAGATTGATCCAGTTCTTCTTCGTTATTTGTACTGCGGGGTTTTCTATCTCTGTTTTGTTGTCTTTGATTGTCTCTAGCCATTTTCTTGCTCCTCTTTTTGTGCGTGTTGAATGTATTGAATACAGAAAGCTGCAATTTCCTTAAAACGGTTTTGATCATTTAAATAGGCAAAACCCATCAACGCTTCAAATCCGGTTGCAATTCTATAGGTATGAATATCTGCGTTTTTAGCGCTTGAGTGACTTTTGGCATTACGGCCTCTTTTAAAGATTGTCATTTCATCTTCAGTAAGGAACCCTTCCTCAGCTTGCATCGCTTCAATTAATAGCGCTTGTCCTTTAGCAGACACAAATTCAGTCGCTGCTTTATGTAGATCTTTGGGCTTCGTTAAACCACTTTCAACCAAATGGTCGCGGACCACTACTTCCCAAGAAGCATCGCCTAAATAAGCTAAGGTTAGGCCACTTAGTTGTTTTATTTCATTTTTTGTTAAAGACTTATTCTCTGACATTTAGTCGACTCATTTCTGTATTGATTTTCATTATTATAGACCGCAACTAGGCTTGCTCACGCTTCCAACGCGTACCTTGGGCAGTATCATCAAGGATAATGCCTTCAGCTTTTAATTGGTCACGAATTTCATCTGCACGCGCGAAGTTTTTATCTGCACGGGCTTGGTTACGTTCATCGATTAAGGCTTGAATATCATCCGCCAATAACTCTTTCTCGTCCGATAAAGTCACACCAAAGACGATTAATAGTGCTGTGAAAGCCTCTTTAAAAGCATTAAGTGCAGGAACTGATACTTTTGGTTGGTTTGTATAAACATTCATATCACGCATCAAACGGTACACAACAGTTAAACCATTTGGCGTATTGACATCATCATCCATAGCTTCCATGAATTCATTCTCTAAAGCCTTGATTTGGGCCAATACTTCCGCATCATTATCTAATTGCGCTTTAGCATCTTCAAAACGGTAATTTAAGTTCGCATAAGCTGTCTTCAAGTTGTTTAAGTTGTTGGTTGCATCTTGAATATTTTCTTCATTGAATCTTAAAGGCGACCGGTAATGTGCTGATGCTAAGAAGAAGCGGACAACTTGTGGATCAACTTGTTTCATCAACTCATGGGCTAGGACAAAATTACCTAAAGATTTAGACATTTTTTCATCGTCATCACCCATAGTAACAAAGCCATTATGCATCCAGTAATTCGCAAAGGTATGACCTGTGTGAGCCTCAGATTGCGCAATTTCATTCTCATGGTGCGGGAATGTTAAGTCATGGCCACCTGCGTGGATATCTAAAGTATCGCCTAACAGTTTCGTTGCCATTACAGAACATTCAATATGCCAACCTGGACGACCTTCACCCCAAGGAGAAGTCCAAGAAATTTCACCTGGTTTAGCTGACTTCCATAAAGCAAAGTCGACAACATCTTCCTTCTTAGATTGGCTGTCTGCTTCCAAACGTTCAGAAGCCCCTGCACGTAAATCATTGATATTTTGATCAGACAACTGTCCATATTTTTCGAATTTACGTGTTCTATAGTAAACATCGCCGTCCACTACATAAGCAAAGTCTTTGTCTACTAAATCGGCTACGAATTGGATAATATCTTCCATATTCTCCATAACGCGTGGATTTTTCGTTGCACGTTTCACGTTTAAAGCATCTGTATCTTCATAGAATGCTTCAATATATTTGTCCGCAATTTGTTCAGGTGTTAACCCTTCTTCATTTGCGCGATTAATAATCTTATCGTCCACATCCGTGAAGTTAGATACATAGTTGACGTCAAAACCGCGGTATTCGAAGTAGCGGCGGACTGTATCAAACGCAACCGTAGACCGGGCATTCCCAATATGAATGTAGTTATAAACAGTAGGACCACATACATACATTGAAATATTTCCTGGCACTAGTGGTTTAAACTCTTCCTTCTGATTGGTTAATGTATTGTAAATTTTTAACATAAATTTGCCCTTCCTCTTATACACTTAGTACAATATCTATGAATATCATATGAAACTATAAAGATTGTAGCTTTTAACGATACCTTTTTGTTTACTACTGATTTTAACACAGTTACTACTTTATTAATAATAACTAAACACTCAAACCTAATTTTATCTAAAAATATCAGTACTATAGTTATATCTATTTGATTATGATAATTTGAATTATATAACCAAAAGAAAAGCAGATAGTACTAGCCTTATTTGCTATCATATCTGCTTTAGGTATATTTTTACTTAATTATTATATATATGCTAGTCTATAATTTTTTTTAATTCATCACCAATTCGTTTTACTATGCCAGTTACTAAGGCATTACCCATAAAGAACATTCTCATGCGTTCAGAGACTTCAACTACTTCACCATTGTCTAGTTGTTTAAACTTCGTCCAATCATCTGGGAAATCTTGTAATCTTTCCGCTTCAATCGGCGTGATTAATCGATAACGGTTATTGATTTTTAGTAGATGCGTTGAACGATTAACCGTTCCTTCAGAAGTCAGCATTGTTCTACCAGGTAACTCTAGACTATCAGTTTCACTCATACCACCCTCAGAATAAACATACTTATGTCCTTCTGCAGAGGTTCTCTCTAATCGTTTAGGTCCTCTTAAGTATTTGAATTTTTTTAACTTTTCACCTTCAATATAATACTTCTCTGGAACTGTGTTCTCTGGGACAATAATATCTTTAAATGGAATTGGGTTTTCGTCACCAAGTGGTTCTGTATCCGCGGAATAATAAACACCATGGCGCATGATTCCTGTATTCCAGAACTTACCATCCGCGTAATTATCAGAAACGTCCTTAATATCACTCGCTAAATGGTTAGACATGGTTCGATTCTTAATCGGCTCTTGCTTGATAGGAAATTGTCTAGCGAATAAACCATCATTGAAAATATACTCTGCATAGGTATCAAAGTCTTTTTCATCAATTAGATTGGTTTCTGATGACTGCTCATATTTTGCATCTATTTTCTTACCAAAGACAGTATCATTTCGATATACGAAGAAGAATACACGACGTCTACGCTGTGCGCGGCCATATTCAGCTGCATTGATTACACGCCACTCTACTGAGTAACCCAGTTCATTAAACGAAGCTAACATAACGGCAAAGTCTCGACCACGTTGACTTGTGGGTGCTTTTAGCAGTCTATCAACATTCTCTAACACTAAGTATTCAGGTTGAATAATTTCTGTTGCTCTAATGATTTCCCAGAACAGGACACCTTTCTTTCCTTCAATACCCAATTCATTTTTTCTTGAACGAGCTACAGAATAATCTTGGCACGGGAAGCCACCAACAATCATATTGACTCCATTTTGTTTCATTTCTTCAAACTTTTCGTCTGGAATTAAAGCAACATCTGTTGGGATATGTTCAATTTCTGGGAAACGATAAACACCGACTTCATACGCGTCTTGTGATTTTTTTGAGGGTTCATATTGGTTTGAATAGGTAGTTTGGAAAAGTTCACTATCAGCATTATTGAAACCAATGGTGAAACCTCCTACACCATCAAACATTGAAAAAATTTTCATTAAATCTCCCTCTCTACGAACATACTTTCGTATATTATAATATACTCCAAGAAAAAGATCAAGCCTAAAGCTTGATCTAATCTTTCACGATTTCAGCAATATACTCTCTGTTGAGCCAGAAAGCCTGCTTAGTAATTTCTTGACCGTCTGGTAACTGAACTTTGTCTTTACCATCCTTGGCTTTTGGACGAATATGTGTTACATGGTTTTCTTTGGCACTCGGTAAATTATTAGATGTACCTCTAGATTCGACGGTTAATTTTACCCCATCTTTCAATACTTTTCTACCCCGACGCCACATTAATCCAACTTCATTACGAATCGTCTGTTCAGGCATGTTCCATAATACTATCTTTTTAAAATAAGGGATTCTATCGGGATTTTCCTTGAGCGTTTCCCGATATTGAAATACAACGAATAAAAATTTAGTTTCTTCAAATTTCTGATAGAATTGAGATTCTTCAAAAGAATCATTCAACCATGCATCAAAATCGACGTTTTCAAAAGACATATGCTCTTTAGGCAGATTATTCGGTTCCAACCTAATTGTTTTAAATTGAATATTTGCTTTTGAAAATTCTTCTATATTATCTAACTTCGTTCCTGTAATCCCAAGAATTCTACTAATCATGTTTGCGATGGTAGATTTATTTTTAGGATTGATTTCATAATTAATCTTTTGACTAATTTCTCTCATATTCAATCCTACGTAGGGTGCAAATCGCTCTTGTAGAATAGTCTCCAAGGATTTTTTCGCTAATTCCTCTTTACTAGCAAACGAGACGATATTGTCTTGCTTTATATATTTTCTAACTAAAGTCGTCATATACGAAGCTTTTAAAGAAAATGCACGCTGCATCGCGGGGACATCAGAAAATGGCTGTTGTCTTAATGAATTTTTGTTAGCGCCTTTCGTACATGCACCTAGATACATGGTATCGCCTTCGGATAATTCTTCTGCTTTCCCTGCACGGATTTTTCCTACAATGATTTCCCAGTCATTTTTGATAATCTCTAGGTCGTCTTCAGGATAAGTATATAAGACAGATTTTAATATACGATAATCACCACGATCTAATTCCTTATCCCAGAAATAAAACATCATTAATATCGTTTCGTTCTTACGCCAGAAGGAAGACGTTTCAAAAGAATACTCTACTTCCTTCATATAATTAATAATGTTCAGCACCAATCGTTCCTTAGCCGCAAGTGCCTTATTTTTATTTTGTTTCACAGGTGTTGCTTTCAACTCTACACCTAGTTCGCCAAAATCAGCTTCACTTGTAGAATTAATGGCATAGCCAAATAAGCCTTCTTCTAATATTTGACCGATACCGCCTTTATTGCCTTTTGAAGCTAAGCGGTCATTAATATCATATTCTTTAACTGTCTTACCCACTGCACTTTCAGCAATTTCGATTAATTCCTCAATGGTTTCAATTCTCATATTAACTCAACCTTCTTATATTATGTGAATTAATTATTAAAATTTTTTCCTCTTTATAATTTTATGTTTAATAGCTAATTCTTTGAGCTTAGTTTTTCTAATAACTAAATTAACAGGTTCTTCTTGAAGTCGGTTCGTATATTTCAGCCATGCCTTACCATCACTTTTTTCTAAATTTAACCTATCTATATTATTCTCATGGAAAGTACTTATCAAATCAGTTGCTTTTTTTTCAAAATTATCTTTAGTAACACCTATACTCGACACATATTTTTGCATTCTTCGCTTATCAATTATCATAACTTCAATTTCTTCGATATTATCATATTTAATGTTATTTACATCAACCAAATCGAATGCATTCTCACCTTTTTTTGGCAAATCTACCCATAACCAAGAAAGAAAATAATATTCTGTTAGATTGTATTTTTCGCCGTACAGCCACCCAGATTTATATTCGCCATTTTTATTCTTTGAATACAATTCAAAAGCAAAAGTAGGTAATGAATCAGGACGCTTATTCCTATCATTTCTTATTGTTTTCGAATAATAAGTTGCTGACTTACAATCTATCCAATGCTCTTTTCTATCTCCAAAAATATCCCTATCATAAATAAAAAAGTCAACGCCTTGGTGTTGTAAACTTTCATTAGAATTGATGTTAATATATCTAATCTCTCCAATAGGTATCTGATTTTCATAAAAATTATCTTTAATCCAATTATTTATAACTCTTTCTCTGGATATATCACTTCTAAAGTTACTACTCATAATAAAACCCTTTTCTTAATAAATCTAAAATAATTTATAAATTATGTTACCACCAATAATACTAGTATAAAAATTTAACTTCAATTAAAAAAAAGACATTAATTCATATTTGGATTAATGTCTTTATATTATATTCTAATATTAGTTTGCACTACCTGGTTCTGGTGCGCCTTCCCATACTGGGATTGATGAGCCTGCTGACATTTCGTCGATGATTGCTGCGACTTCGTCAGTTTGGTAGTATTCAAGGATTGTTTTGTAAACTTCGTTTTCTGTTTCGTCTTCACGTACTGCAATGACGTTGTAGTATGGTTTTGAGGTGTCCGCTACTGGCTCTAAGTAGATTGAGTCTTGTGTTGGCACGTAACCTGCGTCTGTTGCCATGTCGTTGTTGATTAATGAGATATCAACGTCAGCAAGTGCGCGAGCTGTTTGGTTGGCTGCCATTTCTTCAAATTGTAAGTTTTTTGGATTTGAAGTAATGTCACTTGTTGTTGGTAATAAACCTTTTGACTCATCTAATTCGATTAGGCCCGCTGTTTGGAGTAACAGTAAGGCACGTGATCCGTTTGATACGTCGTCTGGAATTGCGACTAAAGCGCCGTCTGCTAATTCATCTAGTGAATCAATTTTTTCAGAGAAGACACCCATTGGATTTAAGGTTGTATATCCAAGTGTAGTATTAGAATAACCACCTTCCTCGTTAATTGAATCCATGTAAATTTCTGTTAGGGCTGAATGCATATCGATTGAACCATCGTCTAATGATACGATTGGTTGACGGTAGTCCGTGAATTTCACCAATTCAATTTCAATATTTTCTTTTTCTAACAATTCTTCTTGTAGGAATTCCCATTGATCATTTTTATCACCAACGACACCTAATTTTACTTTAGTTGTTTCTTCACTTTGACCACAAGCAGCTAATACTAATACCACTAATGCCAAGCCCAATGCACGGAAAATTTTCTTCATAATGTTGCCTCCAAATGGTTTTTTATCATTCCTTAATTGTAGGAAAAACCAATCATGATTGCAATTCAATCGAGATACTAGATAACCATAATCCTTGATAGTTTATTGCTATCAATAGCTATATATTTTTTGATATAGCAACCTTCTGTTATCAAGATATCAGCGTAATTCCAGTAAGCGTATACCTTTATTTATGTTTATATAAACAGGGACTATACTACGACAACAAACAATATTATCATAGAAAGTTATCAAAATAACTTTTCAGAGTCATGTAATCTAGCATTTTAAAATCCTCTTAAGGTCAAATAAAAAAGCAACATATATATAAATTAAGTAGTTCAGTTTTGGAGTACAAAAAGTGAAAATGTAAACCTAAATGAGTATCAAATTGCAACTGAATTTGATACTCGTTTTTTATTGTTAAATCAACGTTTGTTGTTAATTTACACCACAAAATGTAAGTTAAAATGTATATAAAAATGCGAACGTGAAATAATTATTGTAGGAATGCAAATTGGTGTGTTAAAATGGTTACAATTTACTAAGCAAAAAGGGGTGCATTTTCCTATGCAATTTCTTGAGCCAAAAAATAAGAACGCTAAGTCTGTGGATTGGGAAATATCAGAGCAAGTAAGGGTGATAGTTAAGCAATACGCTGAATATGCAGAGCGTACTGAAAGCGAAGCAGTGGATGAATTCTTATTGAACATTTTAGACGATAAGAAGTTTATTGAATGGATTGCCAACAAGCGAAGTAATAAGCGGATTGTTGAAAAAATGGGTATCAAAGATAGAGTGGGTTGATAGACAATGACCAAGCTTAAAAGATTAGCCACGAAGGAAGATGAAATTGTAGATGTTAAAATTCCGATTTCAAACGAAGAATTAAAAGATAGGGCTAAACAATATGATTTATTAACTCCAAAACGATTTGCAACAAGGTATAACAAAATGTTGTTCTTGCCAACGTCTTTTAAATGGAACGGTTCTGAATATCCCATTCAATATAATTACTGCATCAATCCGTTTTGTTGTAATTTTGGGAAAGAACAGCACAAATTCAAAGATGTAAAAGGGAAACCAAGTCGATATAAAATGACTGGTAGTTCCAAAGATAAAGGTCATAAAGGTATGTACTGCAATGACAATCCTATTGGCAGAGGTGTATCGCAAAACTGTACAGTAACCCCTTTATCTAATTGGTCTGTTGTTGAAGAAATTAAACGCCTTATAGAAATCAATAGCATCCAAGATGTTGAGCCAGATTATCAATTTCATAAAGAAGGCTGCTCGGAAGAAGAATCAACCCCATTCAATGAGCCGAAGCAATTTTACAAAAGGGGGAAAAGTAGGGGCAAATCTCAACGCTATCAATGTAAGGCGTGTAAGAAGTTCACTAATGTTCTACCAAAAAGAGAAGAAACCACTACTTATCACCAACAAAAGAACACCATTCTTCCAATGTTCGCTAAGATGGTTGTTGGAAGGGTTTCAGTCAGTCGTACTTGTGATATTTTAGGAATTGGAGTTGGAACCTACTATCATAAGCTGGAGTGGCTGTATAGGCGTTGTTTGGAGTTTTTAGAACGATATGAGACACAACCCCTTCAAACAAAGAAATTTAACGAGATGTGGCTTAATACGGACAAGATGCACTACTACCTAAATAACGTCCGTAAGAAAGGACAAGGTTCAAAGAAATATACGGGGTTTGAAGACCTTAATATGCAAACGTATATAGTTGTATCTGCTGAGGTCTTATCAAGATATGTGTTCCGTTCTGATGTTGCCTATGATTGGAATATTTCAATGGATGAATTAAATGAAGATACAAGAAAATTCAAAGAAGACCATCTCAATACTTTTAGTCGTAAAAATGATAGGTTAGATTGGTCTTATTATCCACAAGAACCATCCGCTAACGATAGCGAAAATAGGAATGCTTATCTTCACGAATTAGGGAAAATTACTAATAGGAGTAGATTTGTCGATGGTTTAAATGTTGATGCTCCTTATACTACAACTGCTCACTATTGGTTAATTAAACAAATGGTTAATGCCGACGAATGGCGAATGATTAGTGATGATGACTTCTCTATTAGAAACGCCTTTTATAGAGTATTCACGAAAGAATTAAGGTTGAGCGATGCACATCATTTTATTTGCCAAGTTAACAAGACGAAAAGCAGAAAACAATGCTTAAAAGAATTCGGACAAGCAAAAGCAGAACTGCTCGATTGGGGAGATATCAGAGGATTCAAAACAAAGTTTCTACGGACTTTGGCATCTCATTATCTAACTGAATTACTAACAAGTCATCAATTCCACGAAGAGGCTATTAGTAAAGATGGAGAAAGATATCGCAAATATGCCGATAACCCTATCAAACATCCATTAGCCACTAAGGATAAAGGATTTTATTCAGTTGATTGTAGAACGGATTTATCTGCTCTGGAACCAAACGAAATCGCAAAGATGCTATTAAATGTTAATGACCATTCGACCAATAGCTTTATTCAACAGATAAGACGTTATATATCATCTCTTGAAAGACCATTAACAACAGCTCGTGGTGATAAGAAGAGCTATATTTACGCTAACTTCAATCCGAAGTATGCTCAATTTGCGATTACAATTCTAAGAACTTACTACAACTTTTGTCGCCCTTTTAAATCAGCGGATAAAAAGGTTTTGACACCTGCTCAAAGATTAGGGATTACAGATAAACAATTTGATTGGAAAGATATAATTTATTTCAAATGACAAAAAGAGCTTGGAGTAATCCCAAGCTCTTGTGCTTTATCTTTACTGTTCTTCTTCAATTAACGCACCCGTTAACTCAATAAGTTTTTTCTTTCATATACATGAAAATAGTAGTTATACGGATTTTTATCATTCTTTATCCCTTTTTGGGCAAATACCTCATTCCATTCCTCATAATTCACTTCTGGAAAAAAAGTATCTCCTTCGAATTCATGATGTATTTTTGTGATGTACATTTTCTCAACATAAGGGAAAAACAAATTATAAATCTGTTCTCCTCCGAAAATAAAAATTTCTTCTTCGTTTTTACATAACTCAAAAACATCTTCTATTGAATGAACAATTTCACAACCATTAAAGGTAAACCCCTTATCTCTCGTCAGAATAATATTTCTTCTGTCAGGTAAGGCTCTTCCGATTGATTCAAGGTTCTTCCTACCTAATATTATCGGATGTCCCTTTGTAGTATTTTTAACATATTCCCAGTCCTTGGGAATCCTCCAAGGAATGTCATTCTCTTTGCCAATCACTCTATTCTTATCCATCGCAGCAATCAAAGAAACTTTCATTTATAACACAGCCTTTTTAACTAATTTACCATCTAATTTCTTATTTCTATCAAAAAACCTTTTCTCATTATCCTGCCCGTTAGTTGAATAAGCAATTTTTTCTATAAGTTATATTATCATAATACCACAAAATCACAAATTTTCATTCAATTATCATTTTCAATTGCATTTTATAAATCATTTTGTATGTAATTTGGTATGTAAGTTAAAATGAAAAAAGTAGTCCATTTTGAAGTACATTTTGTCATTTTGTACTCCAAAACTGAACTACTTATATATAAATACAAGTTGCTTTTTTTGTTGGTCTTATTGATATCCTTTATTTCATACGGAATAGCTGACTTGACGGTAGCGAAACATGTGGGCCACTTGCTGGTCAGATTGCACGCCATATTTGTTTTCCTCGGAGTAGGCTTCGTGACCTTTACCGGTAAGGACTAACAATACCGGATTTGTGGACATTTCAAGGGCAAGTTCGACGGCTTCCACCCGGTCTAGTGCCATAGCCATTGAATCTAGGCCATATAGGGTCACGTATTCAAGATACTTTTCAGCCATGACTTGTCTTGGCACACCATTTAAGTCGTCAGTGGTTAGGATGGTTAAGTCGGCCCCAGTTTGCGAGGCGGACACCATTTGCGGGAATTTTTTAGTGTCCCGCTGCCCTCTAAAGCCAAAGATATGGATGATTTCGTGGTTTGGGTACTGGGTGTTTAGGGTTGTTAATAGGGCTTCAATGGTATCCGGCGTGTGGGCATAATCGATGACCATTTCGTTGCCGTCTGCTAGTGGATAGTATTCTAAACGGCCTGCAATTCCCGCAAAGTCTGCGATTGCATCATTGGTATTGCCAGCGTCTAATCCTAGGTCAACCATGACGGTTGTGGCTAAGACCAGGTTTTCTTGGTTATAAACACCTGATAAGGGCGCTTCGATTGCTTCAATTTGTCCACCTTGTCCATTGAAGGCAACAACGGCTGTGTCGGTTGTTTTATCTAAAACATAACTTGTCGCCTCTTTCTTGGTATCTACTGTTAGGACTTGTTTACCGCTCGCTTTCAGTTCTTTGGCTAGGCGGTTGCCCCACATGGTATAGCTATTGATGACCGCCTTTCCGTCCGCTTTCAATAAACTAAATAGAGATTTTTTGGCTTGGTAATAAGCTTCCATGGTCTTGTGGTAGTCTAGATGGTCGTGTTGTAGGTTGGTAAATAAGGCATAGTCAAATTCCATCCCTGCCATTCTATACTGATGGAGTCCTTGACTTGAAGTTTCAATAACCACTACATCGTCATTTGACCGGGCCAGGGCAGTTTGCATTTCTGTCGCACTTGGCGTGGTTAATTTGCTTTCATATCGTTGACCGTTGATTTCATTGTATACAGTACCGAAGTAAGCCACATCAAAGCCTGCTTTCTTCAATAAATGTTGCAAGAATAAGGCGGTTGTCGTTTTGCCGTTAGTCCCTGTAATCCCAATCACCAACTTGTCTTGACTAGGATTTTGGTAAAAGGTGGCTGCCAGTAAACCAAGGGCCTCTCTAGCATTGTCTACCTGGATAAATGGGACAGTCGTTCGCCCAGTTAAATCAGATTCTGAAACGATTAGGCTGGCTCCGCGTTCAATCGCATTACCGATATAAGTTTCGCCGTTGGTGGCGTATCCGGAGATGGCAACAAATAGGTGGCCATTTGTTACTTGAAGTGAAGATTCACTAATTCCGGTAATGTTCATATTTTCTACATGTGCTTTTAAAGGATTTTTCGGTGTCACACCACTTTGTTCAAGTAATTCAAAGACCTTCATACTCATTCACCTTTCTCTTTCTCTTGTTTTCTAACTTGTCTATATATTGGGCTATATAGATGGCGAAAGTGTGAAGAAAGATAGGTTAAACTACTGTCTATTCAAGATGAATTATTCGAAAAATGCGCCTATTTATTAACTTTCTTAAGAATTGTATAGTAAAAGCTAAAGGCAGATAAAAAGGACCAATGACTATCTACATTAGTCATTCGTCCCATATCCTCATATATCTATTAAGTTTATGATTCTTTTTGAGCTAGGTATTCGTCTCTAAGTAAGGAAAATACCACGGAGTCTGATGGCCCACTATCTAGTTGTTCATCTTGTCTAAGAATCCCCTCTTCAGTAAAGCCCAGACGTTTTGGAACCGCTTGGCTTTTATGATTAGTTACCGCCGCTCGAATTTCTACACGGTTTAAGGCTAAGTCATTAAAAAGATAATCAAGTAAGAACGCTACAGACTTGGTCATAATCCCTAAACCTTGGAATTCTTCCCCTAAGTAGTAACCGAGTGAAGTCGACTTGTTTAGGTGTTTAATATAATGCAAACCAAGCACACCGGCTAGTTGGCCTTCAAACCAAATCCCACATTGAAACCCATCGTTACTGGCAAATTGTTGTAGCCCCTCTTTAATAAAAGGTAATTCATCTTCCGGACCTTTCATGAATTTCACCCAAGGTAAGTATTCACCGAGGTAGTCACGTGAATGATCAATTAACTTGTACAAAGCTTCTACATCACGCTCTTCTAATATTTTGATTGATAATTTGTCATCAATTGGGGTTTGAAACATGCCACCACACCTCTCTGATTTTCTTTATATCATAACATCTTATATACTTTTTAGCCGAGCAAATACAGCCTGTCTATCTAGCGTTCCTAAACTTGTATCATTTTCCGTGATCTCAACAATCTCATCAGTCGCTAGTAAGGCGTATAAGTCTTTTTGATGGCTAGCGATATCAATTTGCGGATAATCTGGATGGTCCCCGGAAATTGGTTGAATATCTGATCGGAAGATATTTAAGCCAAAGACATCTTCTTTCTCTTGGTTAAATAAGGAAGCCACTACCTGGTTTTCTGGATTGGTCAGAATTTCCTGAGCCGTATCCACTTGAATTAAACTGCCCTGGTTCATAATCCCAATTCGGTCAGCTAATTTAATGGCTTCATCCATATCATGGGTAACAAATAAAATGGTTGTCTTCAACCGTTGATGAATATCGACTATGAGGTCTTGTAGCTGGTTACGCGAAATTGGGTCTAAAGCTGAAAAAGGTTCATCCATCAAAATAATGTCTGGTTCAGCTGCAATCGCACGTAAAATCCCTATTCGCTGTTGTTCCCCACCAGATAATTCATTAACGGGTCGGTTCCGGTATATTTCGGGATCTAAGCCTACCAAATTGAGTAGTTCGTCAATTCTAGCTACACGTTTCTCCTTTGGCCAACCAATCATTTCTGGAATAACATCAATATTTTCACTAACATTCATTGTTGGGAAAAGGGCAATCTTTTGTAAGACATACCCCATATTCCAGCGCATCTTCTCAATATCATGATCTTTAATCTTTTGCCCTTTAAAGTAAATATCTCCACCTGTTGGCTCAGTCAAGCCGTTCACCATTTTAAGTGATGTCGTTTTCCCACTACCTGAAGGACCCACTAAGACAAAAAATTCACCTTCATGAATGGTTAGGTTCAAGTCATCAATTACACGTTTATCTTCATATACTTTCTCTACATCTTTAAATTCAATTATACTGGCCATTATGCATCCTCCCCTATTAAGCCCTTGTCGACTAGGAAATCATGGGCTACTTGGCTGGGCTCTTGCCCTTCAACGTTTACAGCATAGTTCATTTGAATCATCTCATCTTCGGTTACTAATCCACTTAATTTGTTTAGGGATGCCACAATTTCTGGATGGTCTTCAGCGAAGGCTACATTCATCAATGGACCTCCTTGATAATTAGGGAATAGTCCTAAATCATCTTCAAGCGTAACCAAATCATACTCTAAAATTTGACTATCAGTTGAATAAGCATCAATAACATTGACTTCATTGTTATTGATCGCATTGTATCTAAGCGCAGGTTCAAGACTTTTCACTGACGGGAAGGTCAACCCGTATAATTCTTGAATACCAACATAGCCATCTTGACGGTCAATAAATTCTAACGTAAAGCCAGCTGTGATCTCGTCTTCGACTTTCGCTAGATCTGAAATCGTTTCTAGATCATTCTCCTCTGCAAAAGGACGTTTCACGGCTAAAGCATAGGTATTTTCAAAAGAAAATGGTTCTAGAAAAGTCATATCATACTGTTCTTTTAATAAGTCACGCGCTAATTGATAGGTATCTGCTTGGTCGAAGTCGCTTGTATCCGTAGCTTCATCTACGTCAACTAAACTTTCAAGGACTGTACCTGAAAATTCTGGATAAATATCGATTTCATTATTGTCTAAAGCGGAAAAAAGGAAGCTTGTTTTACCAAAATTACCTTTTACTTCAACATTGACATCGTCATTATCTGCTTCAATGATTTCTTTATACATATTAATTAGAATCTCTGGTTCTGACCCTAATTTACCGGCAATAGTGACATTCGTTACTTGACCAGTCAATCGTTGTGCCAAGATAGGCCCACCAATTCCTACAAATAAAACAAGCAAGCTAATCAGGATGGTTTTCATTTTTTTATTTTCCAACCATTTAATGAGGGCACCAAAAATAATCGCTAATAAAGATGATGCGATCGCACCGATAAGGGTTAAATTGCTATCATTTCGGTCGATCCCCAACATAATCAAAGACCCCAGTCCACCAGCACCGATTAAAGTCGCTAAGGTTGCTGTTCCGATCGTTAATACTAACGAGGTCCGAATACCAGAAATGACCACCGGCATGGCAATCGGTAATTCCACCTTAAACAGACGTCTTCGTCTAGGCATCCCAAAAGCGATTGCAGCTTCTTCAATTGTCGGGTCAATCTCTACAAATCCTGTATAGGTATTTTGTAAGATAGGCAAAATCGCATAGACAACTAAGGCAATCAGTGCAGGTACTGAACCTATCCCTACTAAGGGAATTAACAATCCTAACAAGGCCAATGAGGGAATCGTTTGTAAGATACTAGCAAATTGTAATACAGGTTCCGCATATTTACGGTGATCACTCAGCCAAATGGCTAGTGGAATGGCAATAACACAAGCAATGAACAAGGCAAGCAAGGAAATAGCCATATGTTCGTAAGTAGCAGTGAATAATTGGTCTTTACGTTCCATTAACGCTAAGAAAAAATCGTTCATGATAACTCCTTTCAAGTTACAAGGTGTACGTAGATGATTTAAAATTGCGCACGATAAAATTGTGTCATCAAAAGGACATGCTTCCAACAAAATTATCACTCGTATGTTATATTATCGCACACAAAGTCATAATTACATTGCAATAAGTCTGTGTTTTGACTGACTTTTTTGTCCAAAGTCATCTTTTTAAATTTATGCATTCACCGAGTCAAAAAAAGAGCCATGCAAGCATGACTCTTCTGTAGGTATTCACAAGTGTTATATGGATTGAATACCGTATTCTTTTACATATAGTTTCTGTGCAACAATAGGTGAAATGATTGAAGTAATGATACATACCATCATGACAATAGCTGTAGCACTTGCTGACTGATCAGCAAATACCAACGGCAAAGCAGATGCAATACTAGCAGGATTGGCTACTGACATGCCTGCTACATTCCAAATAGCTGCACCATCTACCCCTGCGTTTTGTTTCATGATGTAGCGGTCAAATGGGATTAATGGTAATAATAAGACCATAAAGATTCCGGCCATCAAAATACCTGGCAAACCTGCAGCGATAGCTGATTGAATATTCATCGCTGCACCTAGGTTCCATCCTAAGAAAGGTAGTAAACGACCAATCATCGGCACAAAAAAGTCGGTGAAATCTTTGTCTAGGTTACCTAGAATAGTACCGGCTACTAAAGGCACAAAGATTGAGATAATCGGTTGCCAATCGATCCCTGCTGCCCCACCATCGGCCGTTAAAATACTAAGCAAAATTAAAGGTGCAAAAGGCATCCCAATTAAACCCATGATACCGTAAACGGCGCCAAACTGTTTATCCCCATAACTTGAATGAATAGCTAATGCTACCGCTGGGTTTAAAGAATAAATCACACAAGCGAAAGCCAATAAATTGATACCAAAAATGCCATCTAAGCCAAACAACCAATAAAAAACTAAAATATAGATTGTTGAAATCACTAATTTAAACAAAATTATCGGCAAATGACGTTTTATCAAAGGCACAATTTGTTTTAAATCTAAACTTGTCCCAGCTGAAAATACCAATAGTCCAATCACAACGTTGGTCCCCAATTGAAATGTTTGTTGTGTGGTACCGCCAATTGCATCATACATATTAGGGAAGATAGACACTAATACCAGTGATAATACCAAGGGAATCAAAAACATCCCTGCAGGTACTTTATTTATTTTCTTAAACATATATAAACCTCGCTATAAGCATTTTTTATGGAAACACCACAATTACGTTATACTATATTGCTTTCAATCTTGAGTCAATAGCACTTGTCAGCTTTTTACGAAGTCATTTGGAATTTATGACTAAAATTGCAAATATCATATCCATAAAAATACCCCTTGAATTTAGCTAGCATAACTAAATTCAAGGGGGTTTTTCATCTATTTAAACAAGGTATTGTTCAAGTGGTTTATTTCTTTATGCCATGGAAGAAGGCGTTTAATAAGACCACTGTTACACCACCAGCTACGATTCCTGAAGATGTTAGCCAAGAGATCCATTCTGGCAGTTGTGCAAAGGCTGCAGGTGCAATAGCTACACCTAAACCGATTGTAATTGCAGCACCAATAATCAATTGGTTACGATTATCTGCTAAATCTTGCGCACCCAATACGCTGATTCCGTATGATAAGACATTACCAAATAAGAAGATCATTGCCCCACCTAATACGGCTGACGGTACAGAAGTTGCAATCGCACCAATTTTTGGAATTAACCCACATAGTAGCATTAAGATGATCAAGTTGATGAAGATCGATTTCCGCTTTTCACCTGACATTTGCACAACCCCAACGTTTTGTGAGAAGGCGGTTTGTGGTGAGGTATTGAAAATCCCTGCTAGTAAATAGCCGATACCTACTGAGAAATATGAGCGTCTTAAATCCGCTTCATCGATGTCTTTGTCGTACATACCTGCTAATGCGTAGTTGATACCTGTAACTTCAATCATTGAGATGATCCCAACGACTGCTAGGGATAAAATAGCTGCCGGATTGAAGCTTGGCGATTCGATAGCAAACGGCATGGGTAATTGGAACCAAGAGGCTTCTAATATCGGTTGGATGTCCATTTTGCCCATAAAGACGGCAATCACCATACCGGCCACAAGTCCAATCAAAATAGAGATAGACTGTAGGAAGCCTTTAGTGAAGCGGTATAAGAGCAGGATAATCACGAAAGTAATCAGCCCAAGAATCAAGTTATCGATATTGCCGTAGTCTGCACTACCCTCGCCACCTGCTAGATTATTAATCGCAACAGGAATCAAGGTCGCACCAATTAAGGTTACAATAGTCCCGGTCACTAGTGGCGGGAATAGATGGGACAATTTGGCAAAAATAGGTGCCAATAGTAGGATGATGATACCCGCTGCAAGGACTGAACCGAACATGGTCCCTAAACCGTACTGCGCACCTACCTGAACCATAGGGCCAATCGCTGTAAAGGAACAAGCCATTACAACAGGTAAGCCCATACCGATAACTTTACCTCGGTAAAGTTGTAGGAATGTTGCAATCCCTGAAATCACGATGTCAGCCGATACCAGGTAAAGGGTCTGTTGGGTCGTGAAGTTTAGAGAACTTGAGATAATTAACGGTACCACAATAGCACCGGCATACATGGCTAGTAAATGTTGTAGTGAGAGAAATGTAGTTTTAGCTGAGAAGACATCTTTAAAATTTATATTTTTCAAATTGGCCACCCGCTATGCTAACTTTTCATCTTCTTCATCTACAAAAGTTACTTTATTGCCTGCTAATGATGCAATACGGCAAACTGAGTAAACATCTACACCCGCATCAATAAGGCGTTGACGTCCTGGTTGGAATGATTTTTCTACACAAATACCCACACCAACAACTTCAGCACCAGCTTGTTTCACTAAGTCAATTAAACCTAGACTCGCTTCACCATTTGCTAAGAAATCGTCAATGATCAGTACTTTATCATTCTCATTTAAGTATTCTTTAGAGATGATAATTTCGCTTGTTTTATTCTTAGTAAATGAATGTACTAATGTTGAGAATTTATCTTGTCCAGCAAGTGTTGATGGTTCAGATTTTTTTGCAAATAACATCGGTACTTGGAAGTGTGCAGCTACCATGATAGCAGGTGCAATACCACTTGCTTCGATGGTTAATACTTTGGTAATTTCACGTGATTTAAAGTAATCAAAGAAATTGCTTTGGATGTCATGCATCACTTTTGGGTCGATTTGGTGGTTTAGGAATGAGTCAATTTTTAAAATCTTTTCGTCAATAACAGTACCATCTCTTAAAATACGTTTTTGTAAGTAGTTCATGATAAATAGCCCCTTTATTTTTGTTACCTCCATTGTACGAACAATATATTTCCATTGCAAGGGATTGTTCGGCGAAACTACGAATAATTTCTAATGGATGTCGATTAATTTGCATAAAAAGCTTATTTAACCACAAAAAACTGGCTTGAGAGCCAGTTTTTTTTACTTATATTGGTTGGACATTTAAAAGTCGTAATCATCGTCGCCCATCGCTTCTGATTCACCCATTAAGTATGAATTTCCTACTTGTGAAAAGAAGTCATGGTTACTTGAATCTGTTGAGATACCATTCATCACAATTGGGTTAACATTTTCTGCTGTACCATCTGGATAAAAGGGTTCAAATCCTAAGTTTTGTAAAGCTTTATTGGCGTTGTAATGCACGAAGGTATTGACTTCTTTCGTCCAGCCTACTTGTGTATAGATTTCTTCGGTATATTTTTCTTCGTTTTCCATTAGGTCAAATAGTAGCGCGTACATCCAGTCTTTTAATTCATTTTGTTCATCAGTTGAAAGTTGGTTGTAGCCTAATTGGAATTTATAACCTAGATAAGTACCGTGAACAGACTCATCACGAATAATCAACTTGATAATTTCAGCAACATTTTCTAATTTATTGTTACCTAAATACCAAAGTGGCGCATAAAATCCTGAGTAGAATAAATAGGTTTCTAGAAAGACACTAGCGACTTTTTGTTGTAGACCAGTACCATCTTGGTAAATTTCGTTGATACGACGCGCCTTATATTGAAGGTATTCATTGTTATTAGCCCATTCAAAGATTTCATCAATTTCACGAGTTGTATTCAATGAAATAAAAATTGTTGAATAAGATTTAGCGTGTACTGACTCCATAAATAGGATATTATTCAATACGGCTTCTTCGTGTTGTGTCCGAACGGCGTCACGCATGACGTTAGCCCCCTCTTCAGACTGCAAGGTGTCTAAGGCGGTTAAACCAGCAAAGGCTTTGTTGACGACGTCGCGTTCTTCATCTGTTAAGATCCGCCAGTCGTCGCGGTCGTTTGAAACTGGAATACGTGTATCCAACCAAAATTGTGAGGTTAGTTTTTCCCAGGTTGACTTGTCGATGGCGTCTTCTACTCGGTCCCAGTCGATGGATTTGTAGTATAAAACGTTGTGGTTGGTTGGTTCACCATTCAAAATCTGGTTAAAGTATTTTTTCTGTTCTTGTGTCATTGCTTATTTTTCCTCTCATTTACGTTTTAAATCACACATGATTCACATTGGTCAACGCCAATTTCTTTATCGGAGTCATCTGTATAGGTCCGCACATAGTAAATCGATTTGATCCCTTGTGCCCAAGCATAATTACGCAAGCGGTTAAGGTCACGGGTAGTCATTTTGTCCGTATTACCATTTTTCCATTCATATAAGCCTTGTGGAATAGTTGATTGCATAAACAGGGTCAAGGACATCCCTTGGTCAATATGTTTTTGTGCTGTTGCATAAGTATCGATTACTTGACGCATGTCAGTTTCGTAAGCAGATTTGTAATACTGGATAGTATCATTATCCAAGTATGGTGCAGGATAGTACATAGATCCAATATTGGTTTCCTGACGATTTTCGATGAGATGGACAATTGGGTGAATAGATGACGATGCTTCGTTGATATATGAAATCGATCCGGTTGGTGCAACGGTTAACAGGTAGGCGTTGTACAGGCCGTCTGTCATAATCGCCTCGTTCAATGCTTGCCAGTCTTCAGGTGTTGGCAGGTGAATATGGTCGAATAGCTTAGCTACCTTCTCAGACTGGAAAACGAACGGTTCTTGGTTGTTAATGTAACGGTCACGAATGTAAGAACCATCAGCATAAGCTGATTGGTCAAATTCAAAAAAGCTTTCTCCACGTTCCTTGGCAATCTGGTTTGAGGTCTTCAAAGCATAGTAACGTAATGCCATAAAGTAGGCGTCGGTTAATTCTAAAGCTTCTGGCGAACCGTAGTGGATTTGATTGGTAGCAAGGGCTGTATGTAGTCCCATCGCTCCCAATCCGATAGAGTTATAGGCTGAGTTCCCGCGTTCAACACTTGGCACAGCTTGGATTGATGTCATATCAGAAACGGCAGTTAAAGCCCGTACAGCAGTATCCACAGCTTTCTCAAAATTATGCGTTTTTAGCATTTCAGTGATATTGGTTGAAGCCAAGTTACATGAAATATCTAGCCCAACTTCCTCGTAGGTAAGGTCTTCGTTTAAAGTAGACGGTTTTTGGACTTGCATGATTTCAGAACATAAGTTAGACATGGTAATTGTCCCGTTGACTGGATTTTCCTTGTTTGCTGTATCTACATTCATGATGTAAGGATAACCAGACTCTTGTTGTAGACGAGAAATCTCTTGTTCTAATTCCCGGGCATTGATTTTATATTTCTTGATTTCTTTGTTGGCGACCATATCCTCGTAGTGTTCAGTGATATCCACGTAACCAAATGGCTCACCGTAGATTCTTTCCACGTCATATGGACTAAACAAGTACATGGGTTCATTTGTTTTCAATAGTTCGTAATACTTATCTGGCACAACTAGTCCTAAAGATAGCGTCTTCACACGAATTTTCTCATCGGCATTTTCTTTTTTAGTAGATAAGAACTCATACACATCCGGGTGGAAGGCATTTAAATAAACGACCCCAGCACCATTTCGTTGACCCAATTGGTTAGCATAAGAAAAGGCATCTTCTAACAGTTTCATTACTGGCACAACACCTGAACCAGCATTTTCAATACCTTTAATTGCGGCACCGGCTTCACGAAGGTTAGACAAGTTAACCCCTACACCACCACCGCGTTTAGACAGTTGAAGTGAGGAATTTACTGCACGACCAATTGACTCCATGTTATCTTGGACATCAATTAAGAAACAAGAAACCATCTCACCGCGACGCTTCTTACCGGCGTTTAAGAAGGTAGGTGTAGCCATTTGTAGACGGTGTTCAATGTGCTCTTCAGCAATATGCCAAGCTAAATCTTCGTTGCCATCTGCTAAATACAAAGCAGTAAAAGCAATTCGATCTTCATACCTTTCTAGAAATCGTTTGTTGTCATTTGTTTTTAGGGCATATTGCGTGTAAAACTTATAAGCACCCATAAAGCTCTTAAAGCGGAATTTATGGCTATATAAATGGTCAAACAAGGATTGGATGAAATCGAAAGAATATTTATTTAAGAAGCCTTCCTCAATATAATCATTGTTGACTAAATACTGTAATTTTTCTTCTAATGTATGGAAGAAAACTGTATTCGGGTTCACATATTCTAAGAAATAAGCCCTTACCGCTTCTCGGTCTTTATTTAATTGGATTTGTTTGTCAGCAGTTGGGATATTTACCATATTGTTAAGCTTAAAGTAAGTAATGTCTTTCGTATTTTCAATTTTTAATTTCTTGGTATCTGTCAATTTTCTCTAACTCCTCTGTTAACTTAGCCACGTCATAAGCAGACCCTTGGAACTCAAATCCATGTAAGACAGGAATATCAAACTCAGCAGATAGTTCCTTTACTGTTACACAGAATAATTGAGCAAAGTTGCGGTTGCCCCCACCAAAAAAGCCCTTGCATAAAGATGCATTATCCGCCCATTCTAAAAATTCTTCAGCCGTTTCAATCACGTCACCATACACATGACTTTCATATGATGGAATCACCATAATAAAAGGCTCAGTCATCGTCACTGGTGCTACTGCTGATGAAATCTCATAAGTATCGAAGCCTTGAACTTTATTGATAAAACGTCTGGTTTGACCCGTTAATGAATAATAAACTATGCTTGCCATGCTTCCACCAAAGCTTCCATCTTTTCAGGTCTATAACCATTGAAATGTTTTCCTGTTGAGTCTGTAATTACTGGTAAAGACAAATACCCTAATTCTTTTACTTCATCTAGATACATCGCCTCTAGGTCTACCCGTTTCTCTTCAAAAGGCACCTCTTTCGCTTCAAGGTATTTCTTAGCAAATACGCATTGTGGGCAGCCACTCTTTGCATAAACTGTGATTGTCATGGTCATTACTCCTCGCTTTTTATTAAAAAACACAATAAATTGTGGTTTGTTTATTATTTAACCCTATATATTGTGTTTAATCTAGTCATAGTATAGGGGTGGAGATGAACTATTATCAATCCTTATTCACAAGTTTCCTAAAAGAAATAACAAATTGTATCTGCTAATTTTTGTAGAATATGATAAATTAGGGGTTTCTAAACGTTTTATATCTTGTATACAAAAATACGATGGTGATTTTCGACAAAATGTAAGCAACTTTTGTATTTACTTATCGCTTTTTGTGCCGTTTAAATATAAAAAAACCCCTATCCAAGTTTTTATGCTTAGATAGGGGGTATTAAATGTTTGATTATAAGCTTGCTAGAGCTTGGTCTAAGTGGTGGGCTACTTTTTCTTTACCCAATACTTCAATTGTTAAACCAATAGAAGGACCGTGTTGTTCACCTGAAGTAGCTACTCGGATTGGCATATATAAATTTTTACCTTTTACGCCAGTTTCTTTTTGAACAGCTTTGATTGCTGCCATAATGTTTTCCTCTTTGAAGTCATCAGCTGGAATTTCAGCTAATTTCGCTTGGAAGGCTTTTAAGACATCCGCTACACCTTCACCAGCTAATACTTCTTTAGCATCATCTGCGATGTGTAGTTCATCTTGGAAGAACATATCTGATAAATCAACGATTTCAGCTGCATATGACATTTCATCTTTATATAATGAAACTAATTTTTCAGTCCATGCGCGTTCTTCTGCTGTTGATGTCTCAGATATACGGCCTGCTCTTTGTAGATGGTCAATCGCTAATTTCGCTACGTCTTCAGCATCCGCTGCTTTCATGTAGCGGTTGTTGATCCATTCTAGTTTTTTGTTGTCAAAGGCTGCTGGTGATTTACTTAAACGGTCTGTATCAAAGATCTCGATCAATTCATCATGTGAGAAGATTTCTTCTTCGCCTTTTGGAGACCAACCTAATAATGTAATGAAGTTGAACATTGCATCTGGTAGGTAACCTAAGTCACGGTATTGTTCGATAAATTGTAAGATTGACCCGTCACGTTTAGATAATTTTTTACCTGTTTCAGCATTAACGATTAATGTCATATGACCAAATGTTGGACGTTCAAATCCTAATGCGTCATAAATCATTAATTGTTTAGGTGTGTTCGCAATATGGTCGTCACCACGTAATACGTGAGTGATTTCCATCAAGTGGTCGTCAACAACAACGGCGAAGTTGTAAGTTGGCATACCATCTTGTTTACGGATAACGAAGTCACCTGAAATCGCTGCTGACTCGAAAGAGATTTCCCCTTTTACCATGTCATCAAAGGTATATGTGGTGTTTTCAGGTACGCGGAAACGGATTGTTTCTGGACGTCCTTCTGCACGTGCTGCGTCGATTTCTTCTTGTGATTTATCGCGCCATTTACCAATATAACGTGGTGTTTCACCGTTTGCGACTTGCGCTTCATGTTCTGCTTCGATTTCCTCAGATGTATCAAATGCATAGTAAGCCAAGCCTTTGTCTAGTAATTCTGTTAGGTAACGGTCGTAGATATCTTTACGTTCAGATTGACGGTAAGGGCCGTATTCACCTGGCTTATCTGGACCTTCATCCCACTCAATACCCAACCACCGTAAGTTTTCTAGTTGAGATCTTTCTCCGTCCTCAAGGTTCCGTTTTGTATCGGTATCTTCAATACGAATAATAAATTCCCCGCCGTTGTGACGAGCGAATAAATAATTGAACAAGGCGGTACGAGCATTCCCAATATGTAAATGACCAGTTGGACTTGGCGCATAACGTACGCGTACTTTATCTGACATGTTGATTTCTCCTTTTATATTTAGCTTTTCAATCAAAATAGGCTGGTAAAAATACCAACCTAATTTTCCATCACTATTATTATACTTCTAGTCAGCTATTTTGGCAAAGACCATGCGTCCAGCATTGGTTTGAATAGCTGAGGTAATCTCTACTGAAAGGGTCTCATCAATATGATGTTTCCCTTCTTCAACAACAATCATCGTGCCGTCGTCCATGTAGGCAACACCTTGTTGGCGCTCTGTACCAGCTTTTACAATATGTACAGAAATCGTTTCGCCAGGGATCACAATAGATTTCAATGAATTTGCTAACTCATTAATATTTAACACTTTAATCTTGTGGAATTGACTCACTTTATTCAAGTTATAATCATTGGTTACTACAACACCATCCACTAATTTGGCTAGACGCAATAATTTTAAGTCTACTTCCGTTTCATCATCGAAATCACCCGCGTAGAAATCAACCACCACATCTTCTAGCGCTTGGATTTGGTTTAAAATATCCAAACCGCGGCGGCCACGAACTCGCTTCAATGAATCTGCTGAATCTGCAATGTATTGTAATTCTTTCAAGACAAAGTTGGGTACCACTATCACACCTTCGATAAAGCCAGCTTTTAAGACATCTAAAATCCGTCCATCGATAATCACCGATGTATCTAAAATCTTATAGGGTTGGTAAGCCTCATCTGCAGCTTGTCTAAGTGATAGTAAGGCATCCGTATACATATCAAGGCCTTCTGAGTGAGTTGATAAGTCATTTTCATGTGTTTCCTTATCTGATTGTACATCTTCAGTAATAGGCATATCTGTTGATTCACTACGTCTCCCCTGCGGAATACGGGTAAGCATTTCCATAATCTCAGCGCTTTTATTAGAGAAGATATAGAAACCTAGTACACCCAAGACAATGGTTAAGACAATTGGCAAGATATTTGAAATGAATGGCCAACCAATCGCCACTAAGGGAATGTTGATTAACCAAGCTAAAACTAGTCCAATAATAACACCTAATGCAGAAACTAAAACCTTTTCGATCGATAACTGACGCATGTCACGCTCGATATTATGAATAAAACGCATCAATAAAGGCTGTGTTAATCCGTAAATAAGAAAAAGAATAATTGCACCAAGTACGATGTTAAACAGTGGATAATAGAAAAAGCTCATATTGATATTGATCATGTCCCAAAGTAATGGTAATACATAATAACCTATTGAAGATCCTAGTATCACAATGAGTACGCGAGACAATATTTTCCAAAATCTTTCGTTCATTTTATGCACCTCCTTTTATAAAAAAAATAAGTTATGAAGCGGTTTCTTTATTATACTACCGCTTTTTATAGTATAACTTTTTGTTTACATTTACACAATAAACTTACTTAAAATACAGTCTAGTATTTATCATCTTAACCTGAAATTAACATCTGACGCATATTCGAGATAAAAAGAGAGCTTGGCTACCGTTCGGTCCAAGCTCTCCAGTATCTATCTATTTTGGAAAAATCGTATTCAACACTTCTCTTACAGTAGTTACACCAACTACTTGTATTTTTTGTTTGCCAGTTAAACCTGATATCGCATTTTTAGGGATAAAAATCCGCTCAAACCCTAATTTTTCAGCTTCTTGAACACGTTCCGCAATTCTTGTTACCCGTCTAATTTCACCAGTCAAACCAATTTCTCCGACGAAACAATCAGTTGGTTTTGTTTCTTTTTCTCGGTATGAAGAAGCCACAGCTACTGCGATAGCTAGGTCAATCGCTGGTTCATCTAAACGGACACCACCAGTTGATTTGAGGTAGGCATCTTGATTTTGAAGCATTAAACCAGCTCTCTTCTCAAGTACAGCCATAATGAGTGATACCCGTGAATAATCTAGGCCAGAAGCTGTTCTACGGGCATTCCCAAATGAGGTAGGTGTAAGTAGCGCTTGAATTTCCGTTAAAATCGGTCGTGTTCCTTCCATAGAAGCAACAACTGCTGATCCATTAGTGCCAGCTAGCCTTTCTTCTAAGAAGAGTTCGGAAGGATTAGCGACTTCATGCAGGCCGTCTTGTTGCATGTCAAAGACCCCAATTTCATTGGTTGATCCAAACCGGTTCTTCACTGCCCGTAAAATCCTGAAAGTATCATGCTTCTCACCTTCAAAATACAGTACAGTATCCACCATATGCTCTAGAATACGCGGTCCAGCAATGTTTCCTTCTTTCGTCACATGCCCAACGATGAAAATCCCTATATTTTGTGACTTGGCTAATTTCATTAACTCTGCTGTCGTTTGGCGGACTTGGCCAACTGATCCAGCCGTTGATGTCGCATCCTCGTGGGTCATAGTTTGAATAGAGTCAATCACTACAAAGCGCGGTTGTAAGTCATAAATGGCATCTTGGATAGCCGCCATATCCGTTTCTGCATAGACGTAGAAATCCGCCCCTTCAAAGCCTAGACGGTCCGCCCGCAGCTTGATTTGGTGCATCGATTCCTCTCCCGATACATAAAGAACTGGTCCTGCGCTTTGATGCAATTCAGCTGATACTTGTAGCATCAAGGTCGATTTCCCAATTCCTGGGTCTCCACCGATTAACACTAGAGAGCCTTGAACCACACCGCCACCTAAGACCCGATTCAACTCACCCAACTGCGTTTGGATTCGAGGCGTTTCTTCCCCTTGAACCGCCGCCAATTTTTGTGGCTTCATTCGGCTTGAATTGACTTGTCCAGCGTGCGTCTCAGGATGCGCAATAGTCTTTCCATATAAGCGTTCCTCTTCCATTTGGTTCCAGGCCCCACAATTCGGGCACTTACCATAGAACTGAACACTCTCATAACCACAAGCCTGACAAACATATCTCGTTGTCGTTTTCTTCGCCATAATGGACTTCACTCCTTTCTATTTAGTTGAACAATAGCAACTGACGATTATTGACCAGAAGAGCCAAAACCCCCTGCACGCACTTGATCACTTGGCTGGTCATCAGCAGTCGTTAAGAAAGAAAGGAAAATCCCTTGCGCAATACGCTCACCTTTTTTAATTTGAACGTCACGTAAACCAAAGTTTACTAATTGAACAAATAAATGACCTTCATTATTTTCATTATTGTAGTAATCTGCATCAACAATACCTACCCCATTTGGTAATGAAAGCCCACGTTTAAGCGGGTTTGAAGACCGACAAGCTAATTGTAAGTATTCATTCTCGCCCATATAAGCTTTCAAACCTGTTGGCACTAGCACTGGTTTCATAGCACTTTCGTCTACTTCACCTGCTACATTTAAATGCGCAAGGTCTTTTAGCACGTGCTTCACACCAGTCTTCCACATTGCCGGTACAATAATATCTTCAGCCGCTGCTATATCATAGCCAGCCGATAAAGTTGTTGAACGTTTTGGTAATGTAATTGCCTCATCATTGGCATAGGCCGAGATTTTCTCAAATCCTCGTGTATTTTCTACTGTCATAAACAAATTCCATCCTTTACTACCCATACTTGAATTTTACTGACCTATTGTACCATTGATTAGCAGATTTCTAAACGTTAGACAATGTGGATTCAGTGTTACTTACTCGCTCTGGTCAGCAGCAGCTACTTCCGCATCTGCCAC
>NZ_JBHYKZ010000003.1:147114-256048 GCF_042741995.1 Aerococcus sp. NPDC058936
GTGTACCATTGATTAGCAGATTTCTAAACGTTAGACAATGTGGATTCAGTGTTACTTACTCGCTCTGGTCAGCAGCAGCTACTTCCGCATCTGCCACTTGTGCTGCTTCTAGATCCGGTTCAACCATTTCTTCAGTAGGGGTTTCTTCAAAATAGCTAGTATCTTCAAAATCTTCATCTGCTTCACCTTGAATATGCTCTGCATCAGACTTGTTGACCCAAACAGACATTGACCCAGCATGTACTTTAAATACACCAGTACCATCATCTTCAATGGTTACCGATCCTTCAATTTCACCCATCGCGTCTACCCACTCTTCTCCTGCATGGAGTTCTCCTACATACATACGCTTCTTCGCCTGTTCACCATTGGTTGCGATAAAAGCGAGGCCATCTGGATGTTCATCATCGCCAGTTCGGGTATAACCGATACAATTTTTATGGTCAAAATAATCATGTTGATCACCGTAGGCATTTTCCCGTCTTAAGGCTAAAAGCTTATCTAAGGTCTCTTGGAAACCTTTGTAGTCAATACTTTCAATACCATAATAATCTCCGTAGAAAATAGCTGGTAAACCTGATTGATGTAAGAGAATCAGACCATAAGCAATGGGTTTAAACCATTCATCTACCCACGACTCGAGGGCTTGTCCAGGCTGAGAATCATGATTATCAACGAATGGTACAGCTAGATCCGGTCGATCTTTTAAGAGTGATCCTTCAAGCAGGGATCCCATATCAAATTGATCCCAAGATGCAGCTGCTTGTTTAAAACGTTGATGTAAGGCCACATCAAATAGGTCAATTTGATAATCCGTTTCCGCTAAATAATCGAAAAGTACACCGGTATTACTTTGCCAGTATTCCCCTACAACATAAATATCTGGATTACTTTCTCGCAATGCAGATATTAGCTGGTCGACAAAAGCAAAATCGATATGTTTTAAGGCATCCATTCTAAAGCCATTTAAATTAAAAGAATCTAAATACCAACGCGCCCAATTTAAGACTTCTTCTTGAACATAAGGATTACCATAATCGATATCTGCAAACATTAAGTAGTCGAAGTTACCATTCTCTCCGTCCACTGCTTCATCATCGGCCCAACCTTTATTCTCACCTTTAATCATGAAAATACCACTTTCACCTGTTTTTTGATCAAAGTCAATCCCAGAAAAGCAGTTAAAGTCCCAAATAAAATCTGAATATTCACCGTTTCGACCCGGAAAAGTAAATTTGGTCCAACCTTCAATATCTCGAGCTTCACCAAGCTTTTCTTGTCGATTTGTTGGGTTCATTGGGTAGGCTTGAAATACTTCCGTTTCATCAGCCCCACCCTTATGGTTTAAAACGGCATCCGCTAGCACCCAAATATCCTGTTCATGTAAGGCATCGATGGCCGCTTGGTATTCTGCGCGGGTCCCGTATTTGGTACGAACCGTCCCTTTTTGATCAAATTCTCCAATATCAAATAAGTCGTACGTCCCATACCCAACGTCACTACTCGATTGACCTTTAGTTGCTGGTGGCATCCACACATGAGAAATCCCGATTGATGCCAAGTGTTCTGCATCTTCCGCTAGCTTCTTCCATAAGCTACCATCATCAGGTAAGTCCCACTCAAAATATTGCATTAATACGCCATTCATCACCATATCATTAGCCCCCGCTTTCGCCTAATCTTAATGTCTATGCCTATATTTTCACGACTCTATTTCACTTTCTTGCTTTGTGGATTGATTAGATTCAATATCACATTACAGTTATTATACAGAAAGATTGCTCAATGGGATAATTTTAGCTTTGCCAAGCTATCGTATCAGCATTTTTTTTAAGCTTTTACTAGTTTATACGTTATAAATCAGTAAAATACTGCAAATATTTTTTCAAAATCTGTGACCCCTTCCAAGTGGTTGAAATCAAGGAAAATTAATGTCATATTTTAAGCAATTGGTCTTTAAATCTTCACAAAAGTTCTATAGAATAGTGATATTAGGTGAAACCACCTTTGGCGTATACCGTCATCAACATTCCCAATCTTCGAAATATTAAAAATATAAATATAAAGGGTGCCTGAAATGCGAAAACTATTAAAATGGGTTTTATTAGCATGCATCATGTTACTAGTTGGTAATCACGTTGAAGCGCGCGAATCCTCTACTAAACTAGGTAATGCTGTTAACGAAACTTTGTCTGAAACAACTTCTTACAAGCAATCCACAACTATCGAACAGGTAACATCTGAACCCACAAATACTGAAACGGTCATGTCGATCCTTTCTTATGATAATGCTGACAACTTTTCTGGAACGCTTATTCAAAAAGATCTTGCTTCTGGCGGTGATGATGCCATCTTACAAGTTAAAACAAGTAATGCCCAATCCACTTACAAGGAAAATGGGGGCGAATGGCAACAAAGTTTGACCAACGACTCTCACTTAGACCGTTTAAATGTCCTATCCATTAGTCAAATCCACAGTATATTAACGACGCTTGATACAATTGGCGAATGGACCGGTTCTTTAAGTGACCAAACGGTTTCTTTCTCTGGGCAAAATGAACAATTAACCAATTTATTGAATGGTATTGTGAGTGAGTCTTACAACGACGATGCTGTCCACCAAATTCAATTGGTGACTGACCGTTATACGAATGAAATTAAATCAATTGAGTGGACCGTTTCTGGGACTAGTCGTATCAACAATCAAGCTGTGACAACTTCTGTCGAAGTGAAATTGTCACAATTATAGTTAAAGGAGCCTATATGAGCCGTTATTTAGTCGGAACCATCTTTGCCATTTTATGTATTTTAGTCAATGTTTATATCGTCTGGAAGGGGCAAACCCCTGAAGGCATGACTGCTGCCCAACAAGCCCGTTTGAAGGTTGTTGGCGGGGTCTTATTACTCTTGGCCTTTGTTGCACTCACATTTGGTGAAGCATTAGGGCTCCAATAAGGAAAAATAGATTATATCGTTTAAACAGCAAAAGGCCGGGAAATCAATCCCGGCCTTTTTTATTTTGAAAAAATATTAGCACCTTATACATTGAAACGCAGTTCTCTTCTTACGCATTTAGCCGAGTAAAGCACTAAAGTGTAAACTCGGCTGTAAACTGGAGGTTCGAACCTGAATATGGCTAGTGGTGGTCCCACCGATCTAAGGCAATGATAGTGAAAGCTAGAAGTCGAAGGCTTCCTAATTTAAATTAACTTATTTAACTACTATCTTAAATCGTACGTTTGTTGTTGAAGGTTTGAGCTGAGTCGTCGATTTTTTGCTTGTTACCAAAGACGACTAGGTTGTCTGCGTCTAGTGCGATTTGGATTTGATCTTTAAAGGCAACTAGATCTGCAACTTTGGTATCTAATGCCTGGCTTAATCGTGCATCTACCATACCTTTGGTCATGCCTCTAAAGTGACGTGTCACCATCAAGTTATTTACACTGGCTGGTGTTAATGGATAATGGAAGGCGGTCATTGAACCAATAATCAGTTGGTCAAGGTCTTCTTGGCTTAGACCTGGATTGGCCAAGAATTCCGGTAGCTTATGATATACATCTACTGTCTTATCTACGTTCGGGTCCCGGTATGAATAGGTTGTGACATCACCTGATGATGTTAGACTGATACCTGCACCATAGGCACCACCTTTAGCACGAATATTTTCGTGTAAGTAGTCTTTAGATAAGATATTGGCGAAGACAACATAACGACCATTGTAGTCTTCAATTGGCACACGACCACCTACGGATACGTATTGGACGTTCCCATTGGTTTGAATGGCTTCGTGGTAGTTGTTGCCCACTAAATCAAACTCAACAGATACGGGTTCAACGCTATTAGTTTGGTCAGCTTGATCGATAAACTGATCAACTTGTTCAAGTAATGTGGTTTTATCCGCTGCATCTGCTGTTAAACTGACTGTCAGCATGCGAGGATCCCATATTTTGCCATTCACTTCAATTAATTTAGCAATAAAGTCATCTGCTTTGGTTGAGAAGTTTTCGATTAAATCGGTCATGTGGTCATAGAATGAAAGGCCTGAAATGACGTCTTCATACTTGGCTGCTTGTGAGTAGAATGACCGCAGTCTAGAAATGGCTACACGGTGGCCAGCCCCTTCGTATGACTGACTCATATTGAACTTCACCCGTTGCAAGACGTTTAAGATGCGGGCCTTGTCTGAGAAGTCCGTGAATTTCATAGTATCTTGTAGAAGTTCAAATCCACGCGCTGAATGGTCACCAATTGCCGCAAAGGAAGCCACTAAAATTGGCGCATAACCATCTTTAGAACCCTCAATAGTCAAGACTTTCGGTCGCATGGAAATCCCAGCCGTTGCCTTCATCATTTCAATATCCATTTGGCTATAGTCATAATTTTCCGTGTTCAATAAACCTAATAAAATGGTCACATAATTCACATATGGCAAGTCTTCTGCTGCGATATGGTCTAATTTGTAAGCCATTTGTACATAGCGAATGCCTGATGCGTCTTGTTCATGGAAAAGGACAGGCACCCCTTGTTGGCCGGTTAATGTTTCTTCGGCAATCGCTTGGGTTGTCCGCGGTACGTCAGAAATATCTAATTTCGGTAGGGCTTGACGGGCTTCTTCGGTATCCGGTGTATCTTGGTAGACCCGCAAGGCTTGGTTTTCCTGAATTAATGCTTGAATATCTTGGTCAGTCATTGCAGCTTTTTCAGCAGCTAACTTGGCTTCTAGTTGGTCGTCCTGTTCTTTGAATAAGCCAACTTTCGGTTGGTAAATACCGACTAAGCTGGCATCTGCCGCTAGCAAGTTGTCTTGAAGCCATTCTTCATAGAAGTCAGTGGCTAACTTCGATCTTAAATCGTCGAAATATTTCGAAAAATGAAGAACTTCGGTTGGAGACATGCCATACCGCCATGCCATGGTCATTTGGATTTCATAGGTGATCCCCTTCATGGTACCGCCGGCTTGACGGGCTGCGAATTCGCGGGTATTGATGACCCCTTCAAGTAGGTCACGGTTAATCCCGTTGGCTACAAGGTCAGTTAGAGTTTCTTTGATTACAGCAAGGGCTTTGTCTTTATTGGCTGGATTGAATTGTTTCAGGACCAGACCGAAATCTAGGTAGTAACCATCTGACCCAATGGCTTCAACTTCTTCCGCTAGCCCGGCTTCGATAAGGGCTTGGCGAATTGGTGCAGCTTCAGATTCAATTAAAGCGTCGCTTAAAATATTAGCCACGTAATTATTAGTCAAGTCTGTAGATGCACCTACATGGGTCATGTAGGTAAGGTAAGAATCGTGTTCAGCTGTCTTGCGTTCGTCTGCATCATAAAATGCTTGATATTCATGGTGACCTTCGGCTGTTTTAGGCAAGTCAAATTGAACTTGCTGGTCATTTTTCAAGAATTCACTGAAGAAATCGCCATTGATTTGACCTAATGTCCGGTCGATATCGATGTCACCGTAGACATAGGCTAAAGCATTGTCTGGACGGTAATGGTCGGCGTGGAATTGTTTAAAGTTTTCAAAGGTCAAGTCAGGAATATCATAAGGATAGCCACCTGATTCGTGGGCATAGGTTGAGCCTGGGTGCATATTTGCCGTAACATCTTGCATAATAATGCGTTCTGCGTCTGAATATGCCCCGCGCATTTCATTGTAAACGACCCCGTTATAAACTATTGGCTCATCCTTGTCGAATAACTCTTTATGCCAACCTTCTTGGCGGAAAATATTTTCTTCACTGGTCATTTTAGGGAAGAAAACGGCGTCTAAATAAACATCCGTTAGGTTATGGAAGTCTTCTTCATTCATAGAAGACACTGGGTAAATGGTCATATCTGAAAAGGTCATGGCATTTAGGAAGGTGTTCATTGACGTTTTCAACATGGTCATAAATGGATCTTTAGCTGGGTACTTACGTGATCCAGAAAGGACTGAGTGTTCCACGATATGGGCTACACCAGTCGAATCTTTTGGCGGTGTTTTAAAACCAATCCCAAACGAACGGTTTTGGTCGTCATTTTCAACCCAAATCACTTGGCCGCCAGATTGTTCATGGGCAAAGATGTGAACTTGGGCGTTAGCATCTTGAATAAATTGACTGTCTACAAGGGTGAAACCATGCAATTGGTCCCCTTTTTTCAAGCTGGTTGTCATACAATTATCTCCTTATCGGTCATTTTCTTATTTCCCTATATTTTAACAGTTTTTTCGGGACTTTATTAGTCAGAGCGCTTGTTTGCTATAATAAGCGTAACTGAAAGCAGAAAGGATGAACCTTATGACGATCCAATTCTATGACACACCAGAAAATTTAATTGCTGGTACGACTTTAAAAGACACCAAGCAAGCCCTTAACGGCAATTTAGCCCTACATACTGGGGAAGATGCATCGCTGATTATCGCTAATCGACAAACTTTAGCGGAGGCATTACAGGTTGACGCCGACCAGTTCGTTTTCGCTAACCAGACCCATTCCAAAAAAGCTTACCATGTCAAAGCTGGGGACCAGGGACGCGGTAGTCTGTCGACTGAAGATGCGGTGGATGATGTGGACGCCTTGTACACTTACGAAAGCGATGTGGTTGTTGGCGTCTTTACGGCAGATTGTGTGCCTGTAATTTTTTATGACTATGATACTGGTTTAATTGGTGCCATCCATTCAGGCTGGAAAGGGACTGTTCAAGATATCGTATCAGCCACTTTTGCACAAATCAAAAATGAAAACCCAGATATTTACATGGGTAACATCAAGGTTATTCTTGGTCCTTCGATTGCACAGAAATCTTTTGAAGTTGACCAAGATGTGGCGGACCAATTTAAGGCCCTTGGTTATGCGGATGACTTTATCCAATGGGATGATGGTCGCGGGAAGTATTTAGTGGATAATCAAGCAACGGTTGCAGAGCAATTAAAACGTGTTGGTGTCTTGGAAAACAATATTACAGTATCTGACCAAGATACTTTAGCAATGGTTGATGGTTTTTCATACCGCTTAGACAAAACACCTGGTAGACATTTCAACTTTATCACGAGAAAAAGGTAGCAGTATTTATACATTATGTAGTAAATTAGTAAGCCTTCGGCTTTTGCTTTTTCCTATCATTGCCTTAAAAAGCAGTAGGACCGTCTTCAGTCTCGGTCTGAAGACTTGTCTGGCGACACAATCTGTAAGGCGTACACGCCAAACAGATTGTTGTGGGCCATCCCTCCTTTTTACTGCTAAGGCATGCTAGGAAAGCGTCAGCCTTAGCTTTGATATTACAGATCTCATGACTTGGAATTTCTCATTAAATAATAATCAATAAATAAGGATTTTCAAGATTATTGAATATAAAATGTAGTCTTTGCTTAAGCTTATTCAACTATGGTCTATAAAATGGTATGTATTGCCAAAAATATTTCTATGTCTATTTTCAAATATGGTCATTAAAAAACCAGCTGTTGGGAGTCAGCTGGTTTTTTGTAATCTTTCGTTTTGGGAGGAGAAAGATTTATGAAGAAAAGTTTGGTTTCTTTATTGGGTATGCTTATATAATAAGCGATACCTTTGAAGAAATTATGAAAATATCAATCAAAATTGTGTTGATTTTGTGATGAATAAGTTACGAATTGCTAAAGCTGTTTTTCTAATCTAAGAATTTTATTAGTATAAAATTTCCATGAAACATCATTATAAACCACTTATTTATCAACGTTCCCCACCCGATGTAACATGAATGTGACAGCACTTTCATCAGTATTTAGGTATGCTAATTTACGAAGATACGAGTCGGTAATCGTTTGATTATCATTTTTCTATAGAACAGTTAGGAGGTGGTAGCTATGGAGCACAATATACAAACATCAAATTTATGGAATTACAAACCTGCTCAATTTAATCCCTGGTTGGCAGATAAAAGCAGCCATTGGACTTTATGATATAATTTCTTTGATGAAGTCACCCGAAGCTTATGTTTATCCAACAGTCAATATGCAAAATATTATCGCAACATCTCCTAGAGGTACAGAAGTTCTAATTGGCCAAAACACAATTACAAAAGTATATAGTAATTCTGCTAGGACCAAATTAGTAAAGACAATATCTCGTACCTATTGGATCGGATAGATGGGAAAGTTTAAAGAGTGTCCACGGTTCGTATTTTTGAATAATGGATTAACCATCTAAGTACAACTGCTAAATACTTATAAAGTTTCTCTATAAAATAGATAACTCGCCAACAACAGATAGGTGTTCATATGAAAAAAGTCTTAATCCCTAGAAATATAACCATTCTATTACTCGTCATATTTGCTTTGGTCACCTTTATCTTCCAAGAATCCTACAAATACAACCGTATATTTTTAGTCTTATTTATACTGAACTTGATTTGGGGGATATACTACGAAAAGAAGGGGCACTAAGGAACGCTTAAACTATATTTAGGCATTAAAAAACCAGCTGTTGGGAGTCAGCTGGTTTTTTGTCATCTTTCATTTTGGGAGGAGAAAGATTTATGAAGAAAAGTTTGGTTTCTTTATTGGGTATGCTTATATAATAGGCGATAGCTTTGAAGATATTGTGAAGATTTCGTCGAAAATTGTGTTGTTTCTATGACTTTAAAATTATAAAAGTTTAAACCATTTTTTCAAACAACAATAAAAAACCAGCCGTTGGGAGGACGACTGGTCTACTTGTCATCTTTCGTTTTTGGGAGGAGAAAGATTTATGAAGAAAAAAGTTTGGTTGTTTGTTGGGTATACTTATATACTAGACGACACTTTTGAAGATATGATGAAAATAACAGTCAAATTTGTGGTGAATCTGTGATGGATTTTTTACAAATATATTAAGGCTAGAGATATGCCTAGTCTGCTAGGGTTAGTCGGTGAATAATATCCGCATAATCTGGGTATTGATTGAGTAAATCTGCTCGTTTGAATAATTCAAAGTCATCGTATTCAAAGCCTGGGCTAACCATGCAGGAAACTAATGAATAGCTATCTGAGTCTTCAACTGTTGAGCCGAAAATAGTCCCCTTTGGTACGACTGCTTGTAGGACTTGCCCATGTTCAATGTCTGTGCCTAAGGTGACTTGTTGATAGTCACCCTCTGCTGTAATCATGTGGACAGTTAGTGGGCTGCCGTAATGGTAGTACCAAACTTCATCGGCTGTTAAACGGTGGAATCTTGATGGATTGTTGCTTGTTAGGAGAAAGTAGATGCTGGTATATAGCGCACGTGGTTTTTGGTCTTCTAGTTGGATGGTTTGATCTGATTTCAATACTTGATAGAAAAAACCACCTTCTTCATGCCCTGCCATCTTGTAGTGGTCGATCCAAATTGATTTATCTTTCATATATTTCCCCTCCAGAATATTTGCTTTTCTTCTTCAATAGTATCTATTCTTCCAGAATTTTGCACTATTTTTTATGTCATTTGTGCCCACAATGTTACGAATCCAATTAATACAATCGCGTACATAATTTGTCGATATTGTGAAAATATTATCAAACTACTCCTCTTTTTATAACTTATAACTGGTTAACATCTTGTTTTTAAAATAATCGCTTCACGTTTATGCTAGGCTATCCTCATGAGAAATTTGACCATAATATTAAAAAAATATTGCAAGGAGACAAGCTATGAGCGATATGAATATTTCGAGTTTCATGAGTAAAATCGACGGTGCAGTTGCCAAGAAGGACGCCCTTTTTGACCAGTCAAAAGTCCGATATTTGTTGCGGGCTATTTACGCGGGTATATTCTTAACCCTGCCAACCGCTATTGGTGTCTTGGTTTGGGATGCCATTGCTGTAGACTACCCGTCTTTGGGTAAAATAAGCTACGCTTTGATATTTCCGTTAGGTTTAGCCATGATTATTTATTTGAACGGTGAGTTGGCTACTTCAAATATGATGTACCTTTTCGCAGGTGCACATCGCCGGAAATTATCTTGGTCAAAAGCATTAACCATTATCTTTATTTGCACTTGCATGAACTTATTAGGGGCTGCTATTGTTGGTATAATCATTGGCCATTCTAGTATCGCACACTATTTTAATGCTGATTCTGCGATCATGACCATGATTAATGCGAAATTTGATAAAGACATTTGGACCTTATTCATAGACGGGATTCTCGCAAATATCTTCGTCAATATCACTATTATGGGGCAGATGAAAATGAAAGATGATAGTGGCCGCCTACTATTTATCACCGCCGTTATTTTCCTCTTTGTTTATGGTGGGTTAGAACATATTATTGCGAATTTCTCGCTAATGAGTCTCGCTTTCTTCTCAGGTAATGACCTGGATATAATGGCCGTGTTGATCAATTGGATCTTCGCATTTATGGGCAATCTAGTAGGTGGCGGTGTTATCATGGGGCTAGGGTATAGCTTCCTAAATAGTGAAGAGACAAGATATCTCGACTAAGTCCAGATGATGCGGTAACCAGAAAAGTATAAAGAATGTCGCGCGATTTACATAGAACATCCTAAAAAAATAATAGACCAAGGGGTTGCATCTGTTTTGATGTCCCCTTGGTCTATTTTTATGATTCTTATTCGTTCAACAGGTTGAACAACCGCTAGCCATTTATGCTTCTTCTGCTACCATCAAACTAAACTGCCCAGTGAGTGTGATTTCTCCTAGGCCACTTGGTAGGATGAAGGCATCTGCTGCTTTCACGTCCCAATTCTTGTCGCCAACAGTGATTTGTCCTTGACCATCAAGGACTGTACACAATTGATACTTTTCGGATAATTTGATGTGCAAGTTATCTTCGACTGTCCATTTTGCCACGGAGAAGTATTCATTGGTCCAAAATTCCTGGATAGACCCGCCTGGTAATTCAGTGATGTGCCCATCCGCTAGGGTATCCTGGTGCGGGAAAGTGGTGACATCCGCTGACTGTTGGATGTGTAGGTCGCGCTCATTACCGTTCGCGTCCTTACGTCCGTAGTCATAAACCCGGTAGGTGGTGTTAGAACTTTGTTGGGTTTCGAGGATTAATACGCCACCACCGATAGCATGGATAGTCCCTGCTGGCACGGCGAAGAAATCACCGGCATGAACGGGCACCTTACGTAACAGTTGGTCCCACTCGTTCTCTTCGATCATTTCTAGGAACTGTTCTTTATTTTGGGCATTGTGACCGTAAATCAGGTAGGCACCTGGATCCGCGTTCATAATATACCAACACTCCGTCTTCCCAAGGTCATTTTCATGGGCTAGTCCATATGCATCATCCGGGTGCACTTGGACGGACAAGTCTTCCTTGGCATCAATAATTTTGATTAATAATGGAAAACGGTCAGCCGCTTCTCCCAAGAAGATTTCTGGGTGCTTTTGGTACAAGTCAGATAAACTTAAGCCGGCAAGGGATTCAGGTGACGTCACAATAGATTGCCCATGTTCATGTCCTGAAATGACCCACGCTTCTCCCGTCTGGTCTGAAGGGATGTCTAGATTAAATTGACTGCGTAATTTTTGTCCACCCCAGATTTTTTCTTCTAGGTAGGCTTTTAAGAATATGGGTTCTTGCATCGTCACTACTCCTTGTCTTTGTTCCCTCGTTTAAAGGGGTTTTTGAATAAGTTGGCTAAGTTACTTTGTTGTGCGACGAATTTTTCTCGGGGTAGGTACTTGCGCATTGCCCGAAGACTATCTTTAGCTTCATCGACAACAAATTCCAGGAGTTGGCCTTCATCGGTTTCAAAGTAGAAGCCGCGGACGTAACGTCCTTTGAAGAACATTTGCACGCGGATGCGTGTAATGTTAACCCATGGAATTTGAATGAAGCCTGGTCCGTTCTCCTCGCGAAATTCGACACCCTTATCGCCCACCATCAGTAAGCCTGACTTAGGGTCGATAGGGTTGATCATCGCATTCGCTTTGGAGACGAACGTAACTTCAGTATTTAATTGTGCTACCATCTTAACCCATGATACCTAATACATAAAGAACGATACCGATCACAAAGATAGAGAAGATCAAGGTAGTTGCGCTCACTTTACGTTTTAATAGGTACATACATGCTAATGTTAATAGTAACGGCATCATACCAGGTAATAATTGGTTGAATACATCACCTAATGATGTTTGCGTTGTTGTATTTACTAATTGACCTGATGAAATTTGGTTAATCACATCACGGAAGCTGTCAGCTGTTACATTGCTGTTGTTAGCTGCTTCAACTAAACCATCAAAGTTTACAATAGCATCTTGTTGGTTTGTTACTTCAGAGATTACTTTTGGGAAATTCATGGTTGTCCAACGAGGTACCAATACCCCCATAACGAACATCCCTAAAATAGATGCCCCAACAGTGATTTTTTGAATGATACCACCAGACAAGTCTTTTGTAATTTCAGAACCTGCACGGTAACCTAATTCTTGTGTATACCAAGTGAAAGCTACACGGATTAAGTTCCAAAGTACGAAGAATAAGATTGGTCCTAAGATAGATTGGCTTAAAGCAAGTGATGCAGCGAAGGCACCGATTACTGGACGTAAAGTACCCCAGAAGATGGGGTCACCCACACCAGCAAGAGGACCCATCATACCAACCTTAACCCCTTGGATGGCCTGGTCTTCAATGACTGTACCATTTGCTTTCTCCTCTTCCATAGCTAAGGTTACCCCTAAAATTGGTGCCTCAACGTATGGGTGAGAGTTGATGAATTCCAAGTGACGTTGTAAAGCTGCTGTACGGTCTTCTTTACTTGTATATAATTTTTTGATTGCTGGGGCTAGTACATAGGCCCAACCAACGTTATGCATACGCTCGTAGTTCCATGAAGCTTGAACGAAAGTTAATCGCCAGTTTGCAACCATCCGGTCTCTTTTTGATAATGTTACACGGTTTGTTACTTCTTCAGTCATGTCTACCCCTCCTTAATAGTCTTCTAAAATGGCGTCTAACTGGGCATCAACTGAACCTGAACCACCAGATCCTGAACCGCCCCCGCCATTAAATTGTGGAGACAATTCAATGTAGATAAGTGCTAAGGCAACACCGATAATACCCATTGCCACTAAGTTCAATTCTGTAACGGCTGCTAAAGCAAAACCGATAAAGAAGAATGGCCATGTTGTTTTGGTTGCCATCATGTTGATAACCATTGCATAACCTACAGCAACGATCATACCACCACCAACAGCTAAACCACCTGTGATCCAGTCTGGAATGGCTGCTAAAGCGCCTTGTACAGCTGAAGCTGGTAAAGCTAATGTAGCGATTGCTGGAATCATTACACGTAAACCTTGAAGGCCTAAAGCCAGCATATTGGCAGATTCAACTCCACGAATAGAGCCTTTTTCCGCTTGGCCATCAGCATAGTGAGCCAAACCTACTGTCATTGTACGAACGAAGATTGTTAATACTTGACCAGCAATTGCTAAAGGCACCGCAATGGCAATACCTTCAGATACAGAAGCACCTTTAGTTAATACTAAGATACCAGCGATTACACCTGCTAAGGCCGCATCTGGTGCTTGCGCTGCCCCGATGTTCATCCAACCTAAAGCGATTAATTGTAATTGACCACCTAATAGTAGTCCTTCAGTTAAGTTTCCTGTTGCAAGACCAATTAATGTACAAACAAGAATTGGTTGGTGTAATTGGAATGAGTCCAACACACTTTCAAAACCAGCGAATAATGCAATAACACAAATAGCTATAGCTGCAAAAATTGAAATATCCATTTTTCTGTCGACCTCCCTTTTAAATCAAGTTATGATTTTTCAACAGTTTATCTAAGTTTTCGTCTGAGTCTGCAGGGACTTTACGTACGTCAAATTTAACCCCATGGTCTTTTAATTTTTGTAAAGTCGCTACATCTTCCTCGTCTACTGACAATGATCTTGAAATCATTGTTTTCCCTTTAGAATGTGCCATTGAACCTAAGTTTACTTCCTTGATATCTACGCCAGCTTCGATTGCTGCTAACACATCTTGTGGCGTTTCAAATAATAATAATGCCTTTGTCTTACCAAAACGTGGGTCTTTATCAATTTCCGCTAATTTAGATACTGGAATTGTGTTGGCACGAACACCTGTTGGCGCCGCTTGTTGAATCAATGATTTACGCATGTCATCTTGGGCTACCTTGTCCGATACAACAATAATACGGTTAGGGTTAACTGATTTTACCCAACCAGTGGCTACTTGACCGTGTAATAAACGGGTATCCACACGTGCTAGGACATACTTAATCTTCCCATCACCTAATACAGTACCTGGTGTTAAGGTACCAACTTGTTCCTCTTCTTGACTACCTTCGCTAGCTGCAGCTGCTGGGGCGTCAATGCCTTCGCCAAGTGCTTCAGGTTTTACACGAATACCTGACACTTCTCTTGTTAAAATGTGTTTGGCAACATCCGCCACTTGGTCAGAACCAAATCGTTGACCCAAAGCTTCTAAGAGCATTGGTAGATTTAAACCACTCACGATTGCCGTACGTTCTGGCATTTCTTCGTGAATAACATTGGCCTGGTTGAATGGTGAACCTCCCCACAAATCAACTAAAAATAGAATTTGTAACGTATCATCGAAAGATTCAACTGCTTCTAAAAGATGGGCACGTAAATCATCCGGTCCTTCTTCAGGCATAAAGGTCACTGCTTGCAGATTTTCTTGTTCTCCGAAAATCATCTCAGCAGATTGTTTAATACCTTCAGCGAACTTACCGTGACTCGCTAAAATAATTCCTATCATCCTATGAAACCTCCCTAAATAAAATTTGGACACTTGTATCCGTTTTCAAGTATATAAGTAAAATCTGCCAAATACAATCATAAAATGCTATGAAAACTAGCGGATTTTATCAAAAACCATCAATTATTTGCAAAAGTTTATGTATGACTCGTCTTTAAGAATATTAAATATACTCTTTTCGCATTATATTCGGACTAAAAGCTGATAAATCAAGTTTTCAGTTAACATATTATATAAGTGATAAAGATTGCAAAATTTTCTTATTCTGGAATGTTAAAGTTTTCTCATTTTAGTCAAAAAAGCGCAAGATTGGATTTTGTCTAGACTGCCAACCTTGCGCATTATAATCATTTGTAATTTGAATTGACCTAAGATTGGTTTGGAATAGTCATTTTGCCAGGAGGAGATGACAGAAAAGATGACACCTTTCTTGACATATCGACGACTTATTCCGCTGACCAAACGTCTTCAATCGGCACTTGAACTTCTAATTTGGTGCTGTCAAACTCTTTAGCGATAACAGATTGCGCACTAGCTTTGAGAAAAGAACAGCATGATTTCGATTAAATTTGTACAAAATAAAAGAGCAGAACCGAGGTTCTACCCTTTTCGCTTGTTTAACTATTTGTTTAAAGCCTTGATACGTTCAACAGCTTCTGCTGTTTTTTCGTAGGTATTGAAGGCTGTTAATCGGAAGTAGCCGGCACCTGAAGGACCGAAACCAACACCAGGTGTCCCAACAATTTGGGCTTTTTCTAATAGAAAATCAAAGAAGTCCCATGAGTCCATGCCTGCTGGTGTTTTCAACCAAACGTAAGGTGCGTTCACACCACCGAAAACTTCATAGCCAGCCTCTTCTAAACCTTCTTTAATCAGGATGGCATTGCGGCGGTAGTAAGCTAACATTTCTTCGATTTGCGCTTTACCTTCTTCAGAATAACTTGCTTCACCAGCACGTTGTACAATGTAAGGTGCACCGTTGAATTTCGTTGAAATACGACGTTTCCATAAGTCTAATAGGGATACGCCATCGATTTCTAACTCTTGAGGGATGATCGTAGCCCCTAAACGCAAACCAGTAAAGCCGGCACGTTTTGAGAATGAACGGATTTCAATAGCGCAAGTACGTGAACCTGGTAATTCAAAAATTGAATGTGGCACGTCTTCTTCAGTAATGAATGACTCGTAAGCTGAGTCGAAGATTAAGATCGCATCATTTTCGTTAGCCCAGTCTACCCATTTTTGTAGGTCAGCTGTGTTTAAAGTTGTCCCTGTAGGGTTGTTAGGGTAGCAAAGGTATACTAAGTCAACTGGCTCCTCAGGTAGCGCAGGTTTAAAGTCATTTTCCGCAGTAGCTGATAAGTAAACTAAGTCCGACCATTTACCCGTTTCTTCGTTGTAGTCGCCACCGCGACCAGCCATGATGTTTGAATCGATGTAAACTGGGTAAACAGGGTCACCAACAGCGATTTTGATGTCTGGACCAAAGATTTCTTGAATATTTGAAGAATCTGATTTTGCACCGTCAGAAATAACGATTTCATCCACTTTCACATCTGCACCACGTGCTGCAAAGTCATTTTTTTGGATGGCTTCACGTAAGAAGTCGTAACCATGGTCTGGCGCATAACCTTTAAAGGTAGAAGCATCCGCTTGTTCATCAACTGCTTTATGTAAGGCTTCGATGACTGCTGGTGCTAAAGGTAAAGTAACATCTCCAACACCTAAACGGATCACGTTTTGGTCTGGATGTGCTTTTTCATAAGCTTCTTGGCGACGTTTTACTTCTGCGAATAAATAAGAGCCTGGTAATCGTTGGTAATCTTTATTAATTTGGTTCATAAAAAATCTCCTCTATATGATATATGCTAGGTGCGAGAGCCGACGCTCAGAAAGGAACGTTGGAAAATTAAGGCAGGTGCTGACAAGGTCAGCAACAACTTAATTTGAAACGCAGTCCTTTTTGGAGGCTCAAGCCCGATTTTTGGCCAACTTGTGGGAAGTGCACGCTTTAGCGTTTACTCTCCTAAATGCGTTAGAAACGTCTAGTCTGAACGACTTTTGTCGCACCTACCTAACGCAATGGATAGTCCTGGTCGGCTCCAGCATTTCTGAAACCACCTTGATTCAAAATTTCATTATATAGAATGCGGCGAACATCTTCGTCGGTCAGCTGCTTGGTATCTGCCACTTTCGGCTGCGTATGTTGACGATTATATGTATTATAAATCGCTTGAATGCTCATACCCTCATTTAAATAGTCTTTGATTTCTAATAATCGATCGACATCATTTAAAGAGTACATGCGGCGATTTGTTGCTGAACGTTTTGGTTTAATTAACTTTTGTTCTTCGTAATAACGCACCTGTCTCGGTGTCAAATCTGTTAGCTGTACAACTGTCCCAATTGGGAAAACAGCTAGCGTACGTCGTAGCTCTTTTTCCTTCATGTCAACTCACCTTCATTCTTTTTTAATTGTATTTTAATCTCATGTTATATTACTTGACATATTTAGTCAATCATATTTTATCGAAATTTAGACAATTTTTGTAAAAAAGAGGTGTCATTTCTAGGTAAAATAACTTGCAAAGTGTGTGGCCAGTCGCTATAATGGTAAGAATTGCTTTTTTCCAGTTTGGCTAGTTCTACCCATTATCAATTCAATTTAAAGGAGCGGTTTTCACATGGAAAATGAACCTAACATGACACCAACCAACACTAACCAACAAATCGCCCGTCGCGGCATTTATCTCAGTATCGTTACTTACGTCATCATCTCGACCGCCAAACTCCTTGTCGGCTACAGCTTTAACTCAGATGCGGTCTTTGCGGATGGTTTGAATAACTTTACCGATTCAATTGCGTCAATCGCGCTGCTAGTGGGCATGATCTTATCCCACCGCCCAGCTGATCAAAACCACCGTTACGGTCATTATAAAATTGAAACCATTACTACACTGATTATGTCCTTCGTGATTTTCTATATCGGGATTACGGTGACCATTGATTCAACTACGGCCTTAATCAACCAAGAATACGCAGCGCCAACACCCATTAATGCGGTTGTCGGCTTGTCTTCTGGGGTCATTATGTCCGGTGTTTACTGGTACAACAACCGTATTGGCAAGAAACTCAATAGTCCAAGTCTCAAAGCTTCTGCAAAGGACAATTTATCCGATGCCCTAACCTCTTTCGCAACTGCCTTATCGGTCGTCATCAGTCGTACCGGTATCCTTTGGCTAGATGGTGCCATGGCTATTGTCGTTGGCTTAATCATTATCAAATCAGGGTATGACATCTTCAAAGAATCCGCCTTTTCCCTATCAGACGGTTTCCCCCAAGAAGACTTAGATAACTATCGGAAAATAGTTCGCATGGTGCCTGGCGTGCGCGCAGTTTCTGATATCCGCGGCCGTAATTACGGGGCCAATGTCTATATCGACATCACCATCTTGGTAGACCCAGAAATATCTGTTCAAGCGGGTCATGATATCACTGAAAAAGTAGAATCTGCCTTACAACAAACAGAAGATGTCACCGCCATCGACGTCCATGTCGAACCCTACAATGAAAACTAATCCATTAAACATACTTACAACAAAGACCTGCCACGCTCAATATGAGAAGCAGGTCTTTTTGTGTATATTAACTATCTCTACGACTGACTAGTGTCACGACGGACTATTGCCACTCTTGGATAGCTTTAACTAAATTATTTGCAGCTGTTTCAATGATCTCTGGCTTAGTCGCTAGATTAATCCGGATATGAGTATCTTCTGGTCTAGTTGGCCAGTAAGTAGTCCCATAGTTGACACCTAAACGGGCACGGTCTTGAACCACTTCTTTTAGGTCAGCATTTTTCACATAAGCTCCTAGATCAAGCCAAGCAAGGTAAGTCCCTTGTAAGTCTGAGAATTGAACTTGTGGTAAGGCCGTTTGTACTGTTGTTTTCAGTAATTGGTAATTGTCCCAAATCACTTGGTTGACGCTCTCAACCCATTCCGCCCCGTAGGTATAAGCCGCTTCTGAAGCGATATAACCAGCAGGTTGCCCGCCAGTCACATGAATAGCATGTAAGAATGTATCCAATTTTTCTCTTAAATCAGCCCGTGGCACCACTATAAATGAATGGTTAAAACCAGCTAAATTAAAGGTTTTTGATGGCGAAGCAAAAAGGACGTAATTGTCAAAATCTGCGTCAATATTTCCAATAGCAATATGCTCATGTCCTGGCATAATCAAATCACGGTGGATTTCATCAGAGAATAATAAAACATCGTATTGCTTACATAAAGCCACTACTTTAGCCAATTCATCACGATGCCAAACGCGACCAGTTGGGTTTTGCGGTGAACAGAATAAGAAGACCTTAATATCGTCATCTTTGAAGGCACTCTCCAAAGCGTCAAAATCAATTGTGTACCCTTCTTGTTCGTTACCCAATAAATCTTGCATCACTAAAGTCCGGTTAGCTTCTTCAATAACCGTACGGAAGGGATTGTAAACGGGATTTTGAATTAAAATGTTGTCCCCTTCATTGGTATACGCATGTAAGGCAAAGGCAATACCCGTACATACACCTGGTGCAAACCGGTACCATTCAGCTTTTGTTTCATATTGGAAATGGTCATTTGACCAATCAATCATTGATTGGTAATAAGAATCTGGCACTGAATAATAGCCAAAGTATTGGTCATCCACAAAAGATTGAATGGCTGCCGTCACTTCTTTGGCTGGCGCAAAATCCATGTCCGCAATCCAAATCGGCAATAAGTCTTTGTCCCCAAAAACTGTCTCTAAATCATGCCATTTCATTGCTTTTGTATTTGAACGGTCAGGACTGTAATCTTTTAATATATCTACCATACTCGTGCCTCCTATAATTTGTTAGTAATTGTCTTGATATTTTCATTCTATCATACCTAATAGGACTTTGATTCAAGGGACAATCGCTTAAAAGCAATCGTTTTAACCTATCAAAGCCTTGGCTAATTCTGCCCCTCACTAGTCCAGCTCTTCAAGGCAATGATAGGAAAATATAATCCCAAGGCTTACTCACTAATAATGACAGCCCATTTAAGTCCCAATGGCTGTTGCTTGTTGTCTTAACTTTTTCTTGATAGAATGTAAGCGTGTACATAATAATTTAGACAACTTACATATGGAGGCTTTTCATCTATGACAAATTTACTAATATTAGTGTCCCATAGTCAAACCATCACAGAGGGTCTAAAAGAATTGTTAGAGACCATGGTACCAGATGACAACAATGCCTTTTCAGTCATTGCTGCAGGAGGGACCGAAGATGGCGAAATCGGTACGTCCGTCAGCAAAATCACGGAGGCCATTTTTGCTAATACGGACAAGGAAATTTTCATCTTCACAGATATGGGATCAGCCGTCTTATCTGCGGAAACAGCGCTTGATTTCGTGGAGGACGAGGTAAAAACCCAGATACACCTTGTCGAAGGGCCACTAGTTGAAGGGGCCTATGTGGGGGCAGTTCAGTCAACGATCAATCGAACGCCTGAACAAATTCTTGAAGCGATTAAAGAACAAAGCTAAATGTCTTAACGCATGCTTATCTTATTTAAAGTCGTTGATTGTAACCATGTTATCCATGCTTAAGGAGGTTTTTTCATGAAAAAAATTATCAACCAACCCGGTGATATTGTCAGCCAAATGGTCAAGGGTTTAGCCAGTGCACACGCGGATATTCTTGCTCAAGTGCCAGACACTCAAGTCCTCTACCGTAAAACAGAAACTCCAAATATCGTTGGAATTGTTTCTGGTGGGGGATCTGGACACGAACCAAGTCATGCAGGATTCGTCGGTAAAGGGATGCTGTCAGCAGCCGTTTCTGGGGAAGTCTTTACCTCCCCGACGCCAGACCAAATTTTAGAAGGGATTAAAGCAGCTGATAATGGGGCTGGCGTCTTCTTAGTTATCAAAAACTATACTGGTGACGTGATGAACTTTGAAATCGCCCAGGAATTTGCGGAAGCTGAAGGTATTGAAACCGCCGCAATCATCGTTGATGATGATATTGCTATGGAGGATTCTACCTATACTGCCGGTCGGCGCGGGATTGCCGGTACAGTCTTTATGCATAAAATCATCGGCTACTACGCAGACCAAGGCAAATCTTTAAATGACTTAAAAGCTATTGCGGAAAAGGTTAACGACAATCTTAAATCTATCGGCCTTGCTTTAACAGCCGCAACCGTCCCTGAAGTAGGTAAACCTGGTTTTGATATTGCAGATGATGAATTTGAATATGGTATTGGAATCCACGGGGAACCTGGTTACCGTCGTGAGAAAATCAAGCCTGCAAAAGAAATGGCTGCGGAATTAATTGGTAGGCTAAAAGAAGAATTCAACTGGACAACTGGAGATCGTTTTGCCGTATTGGTCAATGGGATGGGCGGTACACCGTTAATGGAGCTTTACCTATTCTGGAATGATATTCAAGGACAGTTGGCAGATGAAGGTCTAGAAGTTGATTTTGTGAAGGTAGGAGACCTAATGACTTCACTAGAAATGCAAGGGGCGTCATTAACCTTACTGAAACTTGAGGACACAGACTGGGTACCTGCCCTACAAGCGCCTGTAAATACTGCAGCTTGGTAATAGTTTAGTTAAGAGAGGATGTCATGTATGGATGTAAATGAAACAATAACTTGGTTAGACCAATGGTTTGACCGCTTAATAGAAGAAAAGGCTTATCTATCTGATTTAGACCAAAAAATCGGTGATGGAGACCACGGAAATAACATGGCTCGTGGTGCAGTTGCTACTAAGGAAGCCTTGGAAAGCAAACAACCAGCAGATGTATCCGCGCTGTTTATGACTGTTGCGCAAACCCTAATGAGTAAGATTGGTGGTGCATCCGGTCCTTTATATGGTTCTGCCTTCCTAGCCATGGCAACAACGGCTAAAAACTCAGAAGATCTCGCGGATATTTTTGCAGCTGGTTTAGATAAAATTCAACAAAGAGGTAAAGCAGAACCTGGTGAAAAAACAATGGTTGATATGTGGCATCCAGCAGTAGAAGCCCTTAAAGCGAATAATTTAAATCAAGAAATACTAGATGAAGCTAGCACTAAAACGACTAAACTTAAAGCGACGAAAGGTCGTGCTTCCTACTATGGGGAACGGTCTATTGGTGAACCTGACCCTGGAGCTGAATCAAGTAAGTTCTTATTTGAAGCCTTAATCAAGGCAAATGCTTAATAGTGATTACAAAAACCCCTTCTGACATTGTTTTGTCAAAAGGGGTTTTTAAATCGCTTATTTTCTTTTTAATAATAGTTTCATCGTCAAAATAAGGCTTCTCAAGAGCATTATTGAAACAAATCATTATTTTAATTTAATTATTTTGTACCTTCTTATAAGCACGGCGTAACATCCGTGCGTTCACTGCACAGACAACGGTAGACAAGGACATAATAACAGCTGACAAAGCTGGTCCAAGGACAATACCTAGTCCAGCTAAAACACCAGCGGCTAGTGGAATAGCCACCACGTTATAACCCGCACCCCACATGAGGTTTTGATTGATCTTTTGTTTAGTTGCTTTTGATAGGTTAAGAATATTTAAAACATCATGGATATTTGAATCAACCAAGATGATATCGCCTGTTTCTCTCGCAACATCTGTCCCGGCACCAATGGCAATCCCCAAATCAGCTTGAGCAAGGGCCGGCGCATCGTTGACCCCATCACCAATCATGGCAACACGTCCGCCATCTGCTTGTAACGACTTAATTTTGCTAGCTTTTTCATCCGATAAGACTTCCGCGAATACACCATCTAAATGGAGTTCTTTACCTACAGAATCAGCAACTTGTTGATTATCACCAGTTAACATCAACACTTGAATCCCTTTGTCTTGCAGTTGAGCGACTACTTGCTTCGCTTCTTCACGGACAATATCGGATACTGCAATAGCACCAACTAACACTTGATCATAGATAACAAAGACAACAGTACGCCCTTTAGAAGCAGAGGCCTTAAAAGCTTCTTCATCAAATGTATAACCTTCTTGTCTAGTAGCTTTTGGACTTAGGATTTGAATATTCTTCCCATTTACAGTCCCTTCAAGTCCTTTACCGGTCAGATTGTGATAATCCGCAACCTGTAATTTTTCAAGATTTCTATTTTCAGCTTCTTTCACTATACCTCGAGCAATTGGATGCTCAGATTGACTTTCAATCGCGTAGACAATTTGTAAAAGAGTAGTTTCATTAAACTTGTCATCCATCACAGTAATCTCATCTACCCCAAATTCACCTTTAGTAAGGGTGCCTGTTTTATCAAAAACGATCTTATCAATCTTATGAGCATCTTCAAAAGCGATACGGTTTTGAATAAATAAACCAGATTCAGCAGCTAGGGACGTAGATTCAGCATTTACCAAGGGAACTGCCAGCCCAAGTGCATGGGGACATGCGATAACAAAGGTAGCAACCATAAACTGTAAACCCATCAGGTAGCCGTCGATGGCAGTCCAAGCAGTAAAGGCGATAATCCCTACAACTAAAGCGATATAAAATAGGTATTTAGCCCAAACATCAGCAATTGATTGCGCCTTAGATTTTTGTGCTTGTGCGTCAGTAACTAAGTTAATAATTTGCGCTAAATAAGTATCTGTACCCGTTTTCGTTACAGTAGCCTTTAGGATACCGTCTCCGTTAATGGCACCCCCAACAATCTGTGCATCCGCTTCTTTTAATACGGGGACAGATTCACCAGTCAACATTGATTCATCTACTTCAGAATGCCCTTCATAAACTTTAGCGTCGATAGGAATCTTAGCACCTGGCCGGATGAAGATACGGTCGCCCTTCTTCAATTGGTCGACTTTTACTTCACTTGTTGACCCATCTTCATGGATAATTTCAGCATCTGACGGTAAGAGTTTGGCTAGCGATTCAACGGCATTACCAGCTGACATTTGCGCTTTCATCTCAATGTAATGTCCCGCCAACATAATCAATATCAAGCTTGCAAGTTCAAAATAGTAATTCATGCCACTAATGAAGAAGGTAGTTAAAACCGAATAGACATAAGCTGCGACAATCGCTAGAGAGATCAGCATCATCATACCCGGAACCCCTGATTTCAATTCATGCCAAGCATGACTTAAGAAAGGCTTTCCTCCATAAAAGAACACAATAGTAGCAAGAATAAATTCTAAAATTCCTTGCCCTGGAAAGTCGATATGATAGCCCAGTAAGTGCATCAACATTGGTGCAATAATCGCTAAGGGTATGGATAATATTAGGACTACCCAAAAACGTTGCTTAAAGTCTTCCATCATATGAGCGCCGTGTCCGCCATGTCCATGACCACTGTGACCATCATGGTTATGCTCTTCGTGATGCATATGTTCATGGTGGTCGTGGTCATGCTCTCCGTGATGCATATGTTCATGATCATGTTGCATATCGTGATGATGGCTTGTCTTATTTTCTTTATTCATTATTTTCTACCTCCTACTGCATGATAATTACAATTGTCTACATTTGTAAACTAAATCTAATTTAAGTATAATTGTCTTATTTTGAAAATGCAAATAATCATGCGTCAATCAAGAATACTTTTTTCCAGGTTGAGCTTGTTAAAAACAATTTAAGTATGTTTTTCGAATTTTATTACTGTAATAGAGTGTATTCAGAGAAGTTTATCTATCCAATCATAAAAAGAGGCATTTCATGCAGTCCTTGTGCTTTTTATCCTTGAATCGGCATACCTAGGCAGACACAGGCAAAAGGACTTAGTCGTTGGATTGACCAAACAGGATCGAATGTAATCGTCACAGTCACTGCCTTTATGATAGCTAATTGACTCAGTTTTTCCTGAAAGTCCTTTTCAATCACAAATACTAATGGACAAGCTGGTGTCGTAAGCGTGATCACTACAGTACACTCACCTGTGAGATTCAGATTTACTTCATAAATTAAACCTAAATTTGGAAAATCAATCCCTAACTCTGGGTCGATAACCTCGAGTAATTGCGCCATTATGACCTTTTGGTGGTTCACAGCTTCTCCTTTAAAAGCAATCCCATATGTGCTTGCTGATACGGACATCTCTTCACTCCTTCCTTTGCGTTAACTATCACTTTAGCTAGGTGCCAGTTCAAGGGTCAAAGAAATGATGATCTCATTTTAATTCGTATACAATATTGTATTAAGATAAATCTACATCCTTAGGTTTATTGCTTTCAAAACTAAGAAACTTTACTATTCTTCTCAAGTAGTAGTGCTATTTAACCCACTACTCAAAAGTAGAAAAGGATAGGTTATTACATATGAACCCTACCGATGATTTCACTGTTGACTTTAACCAACCTGTCAAAACGCTTATTGACCACCATCCCGACCTATTAGCTGTATTAGTTGAAATTGGTTTTACCCCTTTGGAAGACCCAATCTTACGCCAATCTATCGGTCCATTTGTGACCCTTAATCGCGGTGCTAAAATTGCAGGCGTCTCCGTAGCATTTATCTGCCAACAACTAATTTACAATGGCTATCAACCAATTGGAGTAAAGAAAAATAATGAAAAAGAAGCATACTAACCAAGAAGAACAACGATTACAGGTGCTTACTGACATGTTGACGCAACTTCACCATGGCGTAGACCCTAACAGTTTACAAGAAGCATTTAACCAGCATTTTTCCGGTGTTTCAGCCATTGAAATCGCCATGATGGAGCAAAAAATTATCTACGAAGACGATAATGACATCACCTTTGAAGATGTCTTGAAATTGTGTAACGTACATGCCCGCATGTTTGAAGACCAAGTAACAGGTCATTCAGCTGTAGAAATCGAACGAGAAAATCATCCCGTTCAGGTATTTAAAGCTGAAAACATGGCCTTTAGAGCCTGTATTAACCGAATCAACAATATTTTTAAAGTCTTAGAAACCTTAAACGAAGATGATCCTAGTCGCTTAGACTTTACAGACGGCCTGAAGCGGCAATACCAACTCTTAGGTCAATTTGAACACCACTATACTCGTAAAGAACGGGTTTTCTTTCCCCTGCTTGAAAAATACGGTTATAATGCGCCACCTAAAGTTATGTGGGCCAAAGATGATGAGATTCGTGACCTATTTCAAGCAGATTTAAAGCAAGTTGATTTATTAAGAAGTAAAGATTTTACAGAAAGATTAGTGACGGCAAAGTTGGCTTTTGCAGATTTTGAATATGAATTTAAGGAGATGATTTTTAAAGAGGAAGCCATTCTTATGAATATTCTAGCCGAAAGTTTGTCTAGTCAGGATTGGGCCAAAGTTAGTGAACAAAGTGATATTTACGGCTTTGCGATTATCCGGCCTACAGGCACATGGACAAGTTCAGATGAAAAAGATGTTGACCAACATGAAGCCACTACACCACTAACCAAAAATGTAGACCAGCCACGTAAATCCATCATTGAAAGCCAAAGAATCCGTTTTCCTGATGGCGCTATGCTCATCAGCTGGGAAGGAAAACCCGAATTTCAAGCTACAGAAAGCCGACAGCAAGCGATCATTGACCCTGACATGCCACTCCCTGTTGGCGATGGATTCTTATCTATCAACCAAATGCGGATTATCTTAGACCGGATACCAGTCACCCTTACCTTTATCAATTCAGCAGGACATATTCAATACACAAATTACACCCTGCCCTGTCAAGATAAGACGGGTTTCCCCTTTCAATATCGTGAAAATTGTCAGATAGGGATGGCTGCACAGACGCTTTTTCCGGCCAGTGTTTGGAAGACAATTCACCCAGTTTTTGATAAACTAAAATCTGGTCAAGAAAAGGCTGTGTCCTACTGGTTCCAAGAAACAAGCGCTAAGGGCACTGCAATGATTTATGTGACATATCAACCACTATTCGATGATCATCATCAATTCTTAGGTATCCTCGAATACGTCCAGGATATCCAACGGTTTATTGACATCGCCCCAGGCACAGACCGTTCTGTTAAAGGACCGGATGAAGCAGATTTAAAAAACAAAAAATTGACAGCTTTAGTACGACTCGAAGAAAATCTCACTAGCAAACAAAGTGAAACGATACAATTTTCCGATGGATATGTACAGGTTGATTGGTATAGTCACCACAATCAACTGCTCACTAGACCAGACCAAGTGGCCATTGATCAACCATTAGACTTGGAAAATGGCTATCTATCCCTTGCTGAGTTCACCAGTTTAATGAACGCCCTGCCTTTTGAAATTACCTATATAGACGAAAACTTCCGCTTTAGATATTTCAACCACGTGGTACCTTATGATCAGATGATTTTCAAACGCTCACCTTTGGAAATCGGTCGTGACATTGAGTTTTGTCATCCACCACGCTTATGGCCAAAGATTGCGCAACTTTTAGATGATTTAAAAAATGCTCGTCTGATTATTCAGCCAATGAGCTTTTCTAGCCCTAATTTTTTTGCACATACCGAATTCCTAGCCACTTTTGATGATCAAGATCAATTCCGCGGGGTAGTAGAGGCTGTCTTAGATATTCAAGACTACCGAAATTTAGCAAATACAGAAAAGCACTTTTTTTAATTCAAAAGATGACTAGTTTGAACTCAGGTCATTTAAATAAACTATTCGGTCAATACCACCATTCTTTAATCAGTCATGGTGGTTTTTTGACCGTTTTTATTTTTCGCTTTTTTAAAATCATACATTAATTGTTTATTTTTCTTCATTTTTACTTTTTGACCCATGCACTATTTTCGTTTACCCTTGTACGGGGCACTATATATGATAAAATATTTTGACGAAGACACTATATGTTGTGTCTAAACTTATTTTTCATGTTATAGTAAGGAGGCACTATTCATGGCACAATCAGTTCAAGAAATATTACACCAAGATAGCTTTGACCAAGTAAAAGTACACAAACGTGATGGTCGAACGGTCGCTTTTGATGTCGACAAATTACAACAATCCATTATAAAAGCAAGTCAAAGTGAACAAGCTGAAACAGCTAATATCAACCTAATATTGCACCAAGTATTAGCAAATTTAGCCGATATTCAAAAAGCAAACCCTAATGACGCCATAGAGGTGACCACTATTCATCACCAGTTAGTGCAGGTTTTACAAGACCAAAATTTCAACCATATAGCAAAGACCTATCTAGCAAACAGACAAGCGACTGAAGAAAGGTTTGCCAATGCAACTAACATCCAGACTCGTATGCAAGGGCTAATCAATAAGGCACAAGATGTGGTGAACGAAAATGCCAATAAGGATAGTAAGGTCTTTAATACCCAACGTGACTTAACAGCAGGTATCGTGTCGAAAGCTATCGGCCTTAAAATGCTACCCAAACATGTCGCTAATGCGCACTTAAAAGGGGATATCCATATCCATGACTTGGACTATAATCCGTACGCACCAATGACAAACTGTTCATTGATTGACCTAGAAAATATGTTTAGTAATGGCTTTAAGATTGGTAACGCCGAAGTGGCATCACCAAAATCCATTCAAACAGCAGCAGCTCAAACGGCTCAAATTATTGCCAATGTTGCATCTAGTCAATACGGTGGTACGACTGTTGACCGCATAGACGAAGTCTTAGCGCCTTATGCAGAAATGAATTACAAAAAGAATCTCGCTATTGCTAGAGAATGGATCGATGGTACCAAAAAACAAGAGGCCTTCGCAAAGTCTCGTACGAAGAAAGATATCCACGATGCAATCCAAAGTCTAGAATACGAAATCAATACTTTATATACTTCTCAAGGTCAGACACCCTTTACAACCTTTGGCTTTGGTTTAGGGACTTCTTGGTATGAGCGAGAAATTCAAAAAGCCATTTTTGATATTCGTATCGAAGGACTAGGCAAGGAAAAAAGGACGGCCATTTTTCCTAAGTTGGTCTTCACCCTTAAACGAGGGGTAAACCTTGAACCTAAAGATCCTAATTACGATCTCAAGCAATTAGCACTGACCTGTGCGACGCAAAGAATGTACCCGGATGTCTTAATGTATGACAAAATTGTTGAATTAACAGGCTCTTTCAAAGCACCCATGGGTTGTCGGTCCTTCTTACAAGCTTGGCAAGATAAGCATGGGCAAGAAGTGAATAGTGGCCGGATGAATCTTGGCGTGGTCAGTTTAAACTTACCACGGATTGCACTTGAAGCTAAAGGCAACCAAGAACGATTTTTTAGCATATTAGATGAACGGTTAGATATTATGGCGGATGCGCTTTTATTCCGTATCAACCGGGTAAAGGAAGCTAAGCCAGAAAACGCACCGATTTTATATATGCACGGTGCCTTTGGTAAAAGGTTAAATGAGGATGACCCAGTCGACCTATTATTTAATCAGAAACGGTCTACAGTATCAATGGGATATATCGGTTTATATGAGATTGGTACAGCTTTTTATGGCCCTAATTGGGAGTCACATCCTGACGCAAAGCACTTTACCCTGTCTGTTTTGAAAACGATGAAGCAAAAAGCTGATCATCTAGGAAATACCTACGGCTACCACTTTAGTATCTATTCAACACCAGCTGAAAGTCTGACTGATCGTTTTTGCGAATTAGACCTTGAAAAATTTGGGCCAATCTCGGATATTACGGATAAAGAATACTATACAAACTCATTTCACTATGACGTCCGTAAGTCCCCTACGCCGTTTGAAAAACTTGAATTTGAAAAAGACTATCCGCAATATGCCAGTGGTGGTTTCATTCACTACTGTGAGTACCCAAATATGAGACAAAATCCTAAAGCACTTGAAGCTGTATGGAATTTCGCCTATGACCGGGTGGGCTATCTAGGGACTAACACCCCAATTGATCATTGCTATGAATGTGGTTTTGATGGTGATTTTGAACCAACTGACCGCGGCTTTAAATGTCCACAATGTGGTAATAATAACCCTAAAACTTGCGATGTCGTTAAACGGACTTGTGGTTACCTCGGTAATCCACAGCAACGACCAATGGTACACGGACGACATAAAGAAATTTCATCTCGGACAAAACATCTCTCTCAAAGTCGCGTAAATATCTCATTTGAAGCGGACGGAGAAGATGCCATTGTCTACAATGAACCAGTATGGGGTGATCAGATTGACACCTAACCATAAGGATGAAAATGCCAAACAGACGGAAAAATCCTTAATTCCTAAAAAATATACCGAACGGTCTATGGTGGAAGACAAGCAAGAAGCGAGGCCTGAAGACTTTCTTAGCGAAGAAGATATTAAACGGGCCGAATTAATTCAGAAGAGGTTAGCTAGAAGAGCCCAGCGCGCACCCAAATCCCCCAATAACCCAGAACCAAAAGAATGGTTAGCAAAAGATTGGTCTAGAGGAAAAATCGCTGACTACAAAGCTTATAACTTTGTGGACGGCGAAGGTGTTCGTTGTTCCATTTACGTCAGTGGTTGTCTCTTCGCTTGTCCTGGCTGCTACAACCGGGTTGTCCAGAATTTCAACTACGGAATTGATTATACTGAAGCACTACAAAATCAAATTTTGGAAGATATTGGGGCTAGTTACTGCCAAGGTTTGACCTTATTAGGTGGGGAACCCATGCTAAACACTAATATCTTACTACCGCTATGCCAAGCTTTACGTGACCGCTATGGGCACAATAAAGATATTTGGTGCTGGTCAGGTTATACCTTTGAAGAGTTGCTAGTCGAATCAGAAGATAAACTTGCCCTCTTAGACTTAATCGATGTGTTGGTTGATGGTCGTTTCCTACAAGATCAAATGGATCTAACTTTACAGTTTAGAGGAAGTAGCAACCAGCGAATTATTGATGTCCCAGCGAGTCTTCAAAAGAATGAGCTTGTACTTTGGACAAATGCTGATGGCTTGCAATATAAGTAATCATTTTATCGGTTTACAAATATCAAATGACCTTTTATGCTGAGATAGGTATAGAATGAATTTTTAGATAAACCATTTCATTTAAAAATTTATCATTTTAAAAAGTTAGGAGTTACACAATGACAATGATAACCGTTGGTGGGATGATTGGCTTAGGGAAAACTACCATCACAAATTTAATCAGAGACGAATTGGACTTTAAACCCTTCTACGAATCTGTTGAAGATAACATTATGTTGCCTTATTTTTATAAAGCTAGTCCAGAAGAGCAACTATTGAAGCGGTATCCATTTTTGACACAATTGGATTTTTTGAATTCAAGATTTAAAACGATTAAACAAGCTTCTAAAGAAGATAAGTCCGTTTTAGACCGATCTATTTTTGAAGATTGGTACTTTGCCAGAGTGAATACAGACATTGGCCGTATTAGTGAAGAAGAGTTTTCAATTTATGAAAACTTATCCCGTAATATGATGGAAGAATTAGCTGAAATCCCGCGCAAGCATCCTGATTTAATGTTGTATCTGCATGGCTCTTTTGAAACAGTGATGACTCGCATCGAAAATCGTGGACGTGATTTTGAACAAGGAGAGGAACTCACCAACTATTACCACCGCTTATGGTCTGGTTATGATGATTGGGTGAAAAATCACTATAATCAATCTAAAGTGATGTTCATTGATATGGAAAAATACGACTTGGTCAAGTATCCCCACCATCAAAATGTCTTAATTCAAGATATTAAAGACTTTATGATCACAAATGATATTGTGACTGCCGACACATTTAAATAGAATACTGTTTGTTTAAGGAGATGGGCAAATGGAAATGGTAATACGACTTAAAAAAATTCAAGAATTTGCAAGAGAACGCATGGCTTTTGACCCCACTGGTCATGATTACTGGCATGCAGACCGAGTTGCTAAACTCGCTAAAGCCCTGTATATAGCAGATTATGGTGAAAGTAATACGGAGGCCTTGATTATCATTGAAGCCGCTGCATATTTACACGATACAATTGATGACAAGCTAGTTTCAGATATTATTTTTAGTCAAATGGAAGTTGAAAAACTTTTAGATGAGTTACATCTTTCACCAGCTAGTCGAGAAAATATTCTTTATACTATTCAACATATGTCCTACTCAAAAAACTTAACTACCCAATATGATTTGTCGGTTGAAGGCCAATACGTTCAGGATGCAGACCGAATTGATGCCCTTGGTGCAATGGGGATTGCCCGCACATTTGCTTACGGCGGTCACGCTAATAATGAAATTTATAATCCAAAAATCCCTGTGATGGATGTGAAAAATAAGGATGATTACCGTAACCATCCTTCAACTGCAATAAACCATTTTCATGAAAAGCTACTTAAACTAGAACATTCTATGAATACAGAAGCTGGTAAAGAGATTGCGCATGAGCGGACACTTTTTATGCGACAATTTCTTAACCAATTTATGGCTGAGTGGCAAGGAAATATTTAAACAATTCGTATTATTTATTGTAGAATATAATTAGCAAGTCATTTTGAATTTAAGAAAGAGGTTATATCATTGGATAAACGTAAAGATACTTCAGCAAGCACTAAGCTATATCTAGCAACACCTTTTTTCAATCCTGACCAAGTTCGCCGTGTAGAGGAAGCGACAAAAGCCTTAAACGCGAACCCAACTGTTGGTGTTGTTCATTTCCCATTTGATCATCAATACAAAGACACATCTTTTGACCGTGATCCAGAAGGTATTTTTGGTTCATTTGAATGGCAAGTAGCGACCTATCAAAACGACCTATCTGCAATGAATACTGCAGACGCTGGTGTTTTCTTATATGACGTTGAAAACGTCGATGACGGTACAGCCTTTGAGTTAGGTTTTATGCGTGCAATGCACAAACCTGCTATCGTTGTCTTATTAAGTGAAAATGGTTTAGAAAATAAAGAATTAAACCTAATGATTGCGCGTGGAGGTACTTACTTCATGACTGATATCAATGAATTAGCAACTTATGACTTCAATCACTTCCCAACAAACCCACTTCCAGACATGGATGTTATCTAAAAAATAACAAGCATCAGGTTAGCCTGGTGCTTTTTGCATACAAAAAAAGGCATGAAAGGAATTTAACCGCCCTTTCATGCCTTTAAAATTTTCATCAAAAATCAAGCAAACTATTCGTTTTTATCTATTAAGCTAATCGCTTTTAATTGTTCTAGCCTTATCTTAAACTTTAACAATCCAGCCTTCAGGTGCTTCAACGTCACCATTTTGGATACCCACTAATTGATCATACAATTTTTTAGTGATTGGGCCTACTTCAGTTTCTGAATAGAATACATGTTTATGGTCGTTATGGGTAATAAATGATACTGGTGAAATAACAGCCGCTGTACCACATGCTCCTGCTTCGCTAAAGCGGTCTAAATCATCAATAAACACATCGCCCTCTTCAACTTCTAAGCCTAAACGATGTTCAGCTAACCAAAGTAATGAGTATTTAGTAATTGACGGTAGGATTGAAGGTGACTTAGGGGTCACAAATTTATTGGTATCTTTTTCAATACCAAAGAAGTTTGCGGAACCTACTTCTTCAATTTTTGAATGTGTAGCCGGATCTAAATATACAACGTCAGAGTATCCTTGTTTTTTGGCTTCAATTCCTGGCTGTAAACTACCCGCATAGTTTCCACCAACCTTTGCTGCTCCTGTACCATGAGGTGCTGCACGGTCAAATTCAGATGTCGTAAAGGCTGTTGGAACCATACCACCTTTGAAGTAAGGGCCAACAGGCATGGCAAATACTGTGAAGATATATTCTTTAGCTGCATGTACACCAATATTATCCCCTACGCCAATTAATGTTGGTCGTAGGTAGAATGATGCGCCTGTACCATATGGTGGCACATATTCAGCATTTGCTTTAATCACTTCTTTAACCGCATGAATAAAGTCTTCTTCTGGCACTTCAGGCATCACTAAGCGAGCTGCTGACTCATTTAAACGTTTCGCATTTTGGTCAGGACGAAAGATTTGGATATCGCCTTCTTTTGTTTTAAATGCCTTCAATCCTTCAAAAGCACCTTGTCCGTAATGTAAAATTGGTGCCCCTTCTTCAATTTGGATCGTATTTTCAGTTTCCAAACCACTCTTATACCATTCGCCATCTTTCCAATAGGCACGCCAACGGTATGGTAAGTTTATATATTCAAAACCTAATTCTTCCCAATTGATTTCTACTGTCATGCTACTCATCCTTTCAAATCATATGTTTATATGAAATTCGTGTTGGTTTGGATATCATTCATCTAAGCAATAAACGCCTCTCACGATTCATTAATGTAGTATTAGTTTAACACTATTTATGAGAAAAAGGGTAGTTTATTTCTAATAAAAATGAGAATAAATCTCATTTTTAATGATTTTTGCTTTTCATAGATAAATAAAAAGTGTTGTCCAAAATAGACAACACTTTTTGAAATATATTTAGTAACTAGCGCTTACCAATTTTTATAGGAAACTTGCAACGATTGGTACTAAAATAGCAATCACAATACCAGATATTACCATGGCGATACTAGACATCGCACCTTGAAGTTCATTAATTTTCATTGATTCTGCTGTACCCATGGCGTGACTTGAAGTACCCATAGCTAAACCACGCGCAAAATATGAATCAATTTTTAGAAGTTTGAAGATCCATTCGTTCACCACAACACCAAAGATACCCGTCAAAACAACTGAACCAACAATGATTGGTGTAATACCACCAATTATTTCAGTAATATCAATAGCGATAGCAGTTGTTACTGATTTAGATAGCACCGAACGTAAAATTTCTTCATCCATATTAAAGATAACAGCGACAATCAAGACACTCACAACTGCTGTAACCATTGCTGCCACAACTGTAATAATAATTGTCCAGAAGTTTTCTTTTAAAATGTGCCGTTGTTTATATACAGGAATAGCTAAAGCAATAGTTGCTGGTGTTAACAGATAAGACACAAAGCTGGCACTCTCTTGGTAAACAGGAACATTTACCTTGCCAACAACTAAGATAGCAATAATTAAAATAACTGCAATTAACAATGGATTGGCAATAGGTGTTTTTAATTTCTTGTTTATCCACATGGCAATCATGTATACACCTAAGGTTAGAAATAAACCAAATGAGGGGAACAAATCAAATAAACTATTCATTATTTTCTCCTCCATTCTTAGCATTCTGACGTTTTTGTAGTGATTGCGCTATAAGACCAGCAACGGCCATTACAAGGATAGTTGTCACCGAAATAATCATAGACCAAGATAATAAATGCGGCTGTAAACTTGACCAGGAGGTAATAAAACCAGCACCTGGTACTACGAACATAGCAGGCATCACAGCAATTAACCATTCACCTACATTTTCAACTTGTTCCAGCTTAATCACACCAGTCATTAAGCAGATAAATAATATAACCATGCCGTAAATCGAGGCTGACAAGGGTAAAGGTAATATGTGTGATAATACTTCAGAGATTAAAGTAATCACAATAATAATAAAGGCTTGCTTAAAATACTTCACTTTTTAACGCTCCATTCTGTTTAGATTCGGTAAAATTCGCTAAACCATTTTGGCTTTGCGATGATGCATCACGAGGTTAGCATACTCATTTTTGATTGCATGAAAGTCGTCAACTTTTAACCACTCATACATTTTGCCACCATACATCGTCAGTTGTTGTTCAGCAACCGCTGTCCCATCATGCTTTAAGTTAGCGTAATGGTAAACGTAGGCACTAGCTTTCTCTCGCTTTAGATTAAAGTAATCCATCATAGTGCCCACGATATCATCCAATTGCCCATCTGTTAAGGTCATGTGTAGGGCTTTATTTCGCATATTTACGAAGCCAAATAATAAACCCGTATTAAGAAAGATATCTATATCCGATAGATTTTCTGCATCGCTTGTATGCATTAAATCTAATAGTTTTAGCATATCCACTTTTTCAGCAGATAATTGTAAGTTTTCAGCCATGGCATTAGGGGTTAATGTTTCCTTGGCTTCTTTAAAATGTTGTACGAAGGCTTTTGACGAACGTGGTAAGTCTTTGTAGTTGGTTGCCGGTACTACTCTTTCGAAAGTATCGTTGTACACGAAATATTTGCTGCCATCTTTACTGGCTAACTGAAAATCAGCTCCTTCTGGATACCAATAAATACCCGCTACAGTTGGTTCCAGTTCAGCAATTTTATTAATATCGACAAGAAGTACGCTCTTTCCGTCCATAATTTCAGTTTGCGTATCCGTCACAGCAAAAAAACGCCAACCACTATCACTTGGCATCAAGCTCTTTTCACGGAAGGCCCATAATAATGGTTGCTTCCCTTCAAGCAGCGCTACCGAAGCTAAACAATTACCGCCGTTTGGAATCAATTGCTTGGTCATATTTATCCTCCGCATATTGTTGTAGATCAAATGTTGTTGTTGAATAGATTTGTCCTTATCCATTTTAGCATACAAATTAGCAAAAAATAATCATCCATTTGCCGAAAATGTGCGGTTTATAATGGTTGTTAGCGATTTTATAAAGTCAGTTTCTTGATCGATCATCGGGGTATGCCCCGCATCCGGTATAATCATCATTTCTTTTGTCGGTGCTTGAACCTTTTCAATCATTTTTTCTGACTGACTTCTTGGTACTTGGATATCATTTTCCCCAGAAATCAGGTAAAAAGGCATACTGAATTCAAGATCCCTTGCATATATGTCTGTCGCTAATAACTCTCGGTACAAGCGCTGGTTGAGTAACATACGGTCCAACATTTCCTGGTCACCTGCCGATAGTGTATCTACCTGATTGGTTAACAATAAAGGTAAATATTGGACAAAATCAGCTGTTCCAAATCCTAATTCACGCTGAACTGACCGTAAAATCGCCGCCTCATAAGCTAAAGTCAAAAAATTGTCCGTGTTAGGATAATCAGTTGGTATCTCACTTAATTGATCAAGTAAATCTTGACGCCCTAAACTTGTCGCCAATTCTCGCGTCTGACTTAAAGCCACTGCCTCATCCTCAACTGGTGTGACTACTTGCCCAATGCCCACATAAAAAGACACATCATCCGGATGGTCAAGCACATAAGAGGCACCTAACGCCGACCCCCATGAATGACCAATAATGCCCACTTGATCAACCCCATAACGAGCCTTGGTATATGCAACTAAATCTGTTAAAGAAGCCTGTAAATCGACCATATTGGGTTCTACATTTGAATTTGCTTCATAAGTTTGACCCGCACCAATCTGATCCCAAAAAAGTACATTCACCTGATCAGCTAACCCAACTAAAGTATCTGCTTGGTTTGTATAAGAAAAGCCTGGTCCCCCATGGAGAAAAATAGCTACCGGTAATCCTTCACCCTGACCCACCTCATACACATACTGGTCTATGCCATTCAAACCCAGAAAATGACTTTCTTGAATGCCTGAATCTCTCAGTTCAACTGCCGGTAAATCAGCCATTTTTGCATTAAATTGACGCAATGAATCTTCTCCATTGGCCTCAACATCTTCCGCGAAAAGGGAGGGCTCTTCATCTAAGCTAGTAACTGCCTCATCCATATTCAGCGCATCCAAATCTGTACCATCATCCTGGTAATTTAACCCACAACCAGTAAGTACAGCACTGGTTACCAACAACACAAGACAATTTTTCATAGAATCTCCCCCTCTTTTCTATCATTATATAGAAAAAGACGCAGTGACAAATCACATACGCCCTTAAAATGAAATGGTAATCAATTATCAGCTTTTTCTAGTTATTAGTAGAGCAAGTCAGGCTAATCTATTTAAGATTTTTTCTCGATTTTCTTTTCAGTTTTCTTCGCTGCTTTAGGTATCACACGATAGTTTTTTCGGATAAATTTTGGGAATTTTTGTTTATTAATAATTTGCATTAAGGTATCAGATGTATAAACTGCAAGCGCAATAGCCAAGGCAGTAAACAGTGTACTTCCTAGTTCAGTATAGCCTTGGGCCGTATTCCCTTGAATAAAGGCTAATGCTGTCCGGTACATGCCACCTCCTGGTACAAAAAGGAAGAAGGCTGGAATAAAGAAAACTGTTACCGGTTCTCGAAAAATACGCGCATACATCTGGGAAATTAATGCAATAACCAAGGAACCAAAATAAGTAGCCATTATTACTGAAAAACCACCGAGATGTAAACTTATCAGATAACTACCCCAACCAGCAATATTAATGAGTGGTGTCCAAAATAGCACTTTTCGTGGCCCTTCAATCGTTAAAATTGCAAACAAACCTACCCCATAAGCACCTATTAATTGTAAAATAATATCCATTATCGTCATTAATATAAACCTCCAATCAAGGCAAGGCCCAGTGCTGCGCCTAGGGCAATCATTAAGGCGTTCAAGAAGGCTTCTGTTGCTCTAGAAACCCCCGCAATGTAGTCTTCATGAAAAATATCACGTAAGGAGTTCGTTATGGCCGTTCCTGGAACCATTGGCATCAATGTAGAGATAATGACAATATTGATATCTGTATTCGATAATATATAGGCTTGCATTAAATAAGCAGCCACTGTTACAACAAGCGCTTGAATAATATTTGAAAAACCTTCACTAATATAGTATTTATCCACTAGACGGTATAATAAGGCTAAAATTAAACCATTAATTGAAGACAAGATCAACTCGTTAATACCTCCCCCAAAAAGGAAACAGAAGGCTGCAACTAAACCCACTACCCCGATTGATACTTGTAATTTTGAATATTGGGGCTTCTGGAACCGAATAACCTGTAACCGCTCATAAGCTTCGTCAATTGAAATATTACCTGAAGTTAATTCACGTGAAATATGATTTACTTGGGTAATTTTATTTAAATTGTTAGAACGGCGTGTAATCCTCTTAATACCAGTAAACCCAGAACCTTCAAAAGATGGGTCATCAAGAGTCATATAAAGACCTGTTGAAAGAGAGATTGCCACTGCATATGCGGCATTTGATGTTGTTAAAATACGGTTCATCGTATCTTCAACACGGTATGACTCTGCATTACTTTCTGTCATTATTTGCCCAGCTAACAGAGCCGTTTCTAAAATTTTCTTATTTAAATCTACCATTTTGACCCACCCCTTCTCATAATCCACGGCTATTGTACCATAGGTCATCAACAAATAAAGATGCCGATTTCCATCTAAATGTATTCTATTTCAACCTGTCTTCTAACCCAAGTCAGATTAAATTTATGTTATAATTGCCCCGACTAATTAGATGAAGGAGCAATTAAATATGATTACCATGGCAGGCATGATCGGTGTTGGTAAGACTACTTATACCCAACATATGGCAAAAATATTTCAAGCAGAACCACTTTTTGAAGAAGTATCAGAAAATCCAATTTTGGATGCATACTACAGCCAACCAACGAAATATGCTTTTTCACTGCAAATTTACTTTTTAAACCAACGCGTTAAAAGTATTAAACGCGGGATGAAATTTGACCGTGCAATATTAGATCGGTCAATTTATGAAGATGCTTTATTCACTCAGGTAAATAATATTAACGGCAATATATCAGATGTAGAATGGCAATTGTACCAAGACTTATTGGCCAATATGATGGACGATGTTCGCATAATTTCAGAATCAACCAATCAATCACCGAAATTACTTGTTTACTTACATGCACCTTTCGATTTAGTTCTTGAGAAAATCAAGCGTCGTGGTCGTCCATACGAACAAGTAGAAGGGCGTCCAGATTTACTAGCCTACTATAAGCAACTACACACCTTATACGATGAATGGTACGCAAACTATGACCATTCAGCTAAAATGGCCATTGATGTTAGCAAATTTGACATTTTAACAAATAAGGACCAAGAAATCGTTGCGAAAAAAATTCAAGACAAGTGGGCAACACTCCAAAAGAATTAATCAATATAATATAAGGTGTTATTTAATATTGATCAGTTAAATATCATACAATGCATATCGTTTGCACGCTATATTTATATCCTTTAGTATATAAGTATCAAAGCTTTAAGGAGGCTATAAATTATGGCAAGAATTGCAACTGTATTGGCTAACTTATTTGAAGACTCTGAATATACTGAACCAAAGAAAGCTTTAGAAGCAGCAGGACATGAAGTCGTCACAATCGGTATGAAAGCCGGTGAAACTGTTCGTGGTAAAGCTGAAGGAACTGAAGTAACTATTGAAAAATCTATCGATGAAGTAGAAGCGAAAGATTTCGATGCCTTATTAATTCCTGGTGGCTATTCACCTGACCAACTACGTAAACATGACAGCATGTTAGACTTTGTACGTCATTTTGACAGCAACAACAAATGGATTTTCACCATCTGCCATGGTCCTCAATTATTGGTAAATGCTGAAACCTTAAAAGGTAAAGACATTACCGCAGTGAAACAAGTGGCAATTGATGTGAAAAATGCTGGTGCAAATTTCTATGACAAAGAAGTTGTGATCGATGAAGCTGGTAAATTAATTTCAAGCCGGACACCTGAAGACTTACCTGCATTTGATCAAGCAATTGTCGATGCATTGAAATAAATTCTAAAATAGCTAAAAGCAAGCGTTACATCTGAATAGGTGTAGCGCTTTTTTTGATAACACTTTTTATAGAAAAAAACTACCTCGCAAAAGGTAGTTTTTTGTGCCTTCAACTAATTAGCCAAATGTTTTCTTGACCCGTTGAATATAAGGCACTTTGTCTATTCTGACCAGGACTAGGTAAGCAATTAATGACCCTGATAATGCCCCGATGATAAACCGCGGTGTATAGACAAACCAATACATATCTTGAGCAGACCCTGTAAACCAGACCATGATTGGGTAAGAGAGTAAGGACCCAATCAGGCCTGTTCCAATAAATTCGCCTATTATAGCACCAAGATATGTATTCATCCATTTATAACCCACACCAGCCAGAAAGGCCCCAAATACGGCACCAGTAAGTGCTAGCGGTGGAATCCCAAATAAGATCATCCGGATAATCCCACATGCGAGTGCCATCACTGTCCCATAAATGGGACCCATCAACACAGCAGCAATCACATTCATGACACTAGACATTGGGGCAATCCCTTCCACCCGAAATAGTGGTGAAAGGACAACATCCATAGCTATCATCATGGCTAAGATCGTCAATTTCTGTACTTTATTATTTGTCATCATGTTGGATACCCTCCGGCCAAGTTTCAAGATTAAAAGCCATTTCCCAGAAATTAAATTCCATTCTAGCACTTACGACAAATGCGGATACCATACTATCCTGGTCTTCCTGACTAGACTCAGCGTACAGACGGTTCAGTAGGGCGCATTCCTTTTCGATAGCCTCACTTGCTTCTTCCCCACCGTATGTCTCAATCCATCTTTGGTAGATTGGGACAGGTGAAGTCACATTTAATTGTCTTAACCGTTGACCAATTTCAAAATACAGCCAAGAACATGGCAATAAACTAGCCGCTGCAACTGCATCATTATTTTCCACTAACTGCCGGTACATATGTGATACATAGTGGTAAGCAGTTGGCGCAACGCCGGTCCCTTTTAATTCGTCATTTGTTACCGCCAATTCTTCAAAAAAGTTGGCACGGATGGCTAATTCACCTTCCGCTAAATGGCTGGCATTTTCAAGCATCTGCGTCTTTAACGCAGGCTCATCAGTAATTTCTGCGACTTTATCATAAAGAGCTGAAAAGTGACGCAAATAATAAGCATCTTGGATCAAATAGTAACGGAAGTTTTCAATGGGTAACGTCCCATCTTGTAACTGCAAAATAAAAGGATGGTTGAAACTCCCCTCCCAAAAGGGTCTCGTTTGACTGCGGGCGATTTCTGTAAAAGTCTTTTCCATCAAATCATATTCTCCAATCTCATAATCATATTGCCGACGATAATTAAACTCATGCATAAAACAATAGCTGGTGTAGACATTTTCCAATGACGGTACTGGTGGCGAGGCTGGTCTTCAGAGAAACCCCTAGAATACATGGCTTCTGCGTACCGATCCCGCCAATTGAGGGCTAGAAAGATCACTTTCACATAATAGAGAGGTGACCATGGATATAATTTCTTCCCCCTTAATAAACTGGCATCATGCATACTCTTGATTTCCCTTTGAATTTCAGGCACAGCATGTATCACAACCAACAAGCCATAGATAAAAATAGCCGGCACTTTATACTGTTCAAAAATTAGTAAGCAATCTTGTAAGTCAACCGCAATCATAAACCCTATTCCTAAAGCCGCAAAGGCATAGGTTCTAGTGAATAATACCCAAGCATCATCTAGTCCACTTCCTTGGATATAGACCGACCAAAAAGTGGTTATGGCAGGAATAAAAGGTAGGGCTAATAAAAATACCAGTACACCAAACCGTTTTTTAATAGCTAAGTAGGCTACAACCATCAATAAGACATAAATATTCAGCCAAACCGAATAGGTAAAAGATATTTCAATCGTGAACAAGAATACCAAGGCCAAAATAGCTGGAATCGCTGTTTTCTTCTCTTCCATCAACTATCAAACCTCCTTTAGCACTTGATTAGACAAGTGAATATGATGATCACTTACACCTTCAAGCGGACCCAGGCGATGAGACACAATCAAGAAATCCGTATCTCTTTTCTTGTCTTCAATCCAATCTGCAAAGTAATCACTGGCTTTCTGGTCCAAACCCGCAAAAGGCTCATCCAGCATTAGAAACTGGTGGTCTAAACTCAATAAGGCGATTAATTGCACCATCTTCTTCTGCCCTTCGCTTAAATGATATAAACTTCGGTCTAAAACGTGGCTGATATGCAAGTCTTCAAGAGCCTGCATCTGGCGGTCACGAATTTCACCAGCATCTTCATTTGGAAACCGTAACTCACTCGCCACTTCCAACGTCACAAATTGTTGGGCTGCATCTTGAACAGCCAAGGTGAGCGATTCGTATAAGTTTTTCTTGCCCCAAAACCTTGAAAGTCTCCGGTCCTGAAACCGCATTTTGCCCTTGTAAGGGTGTAACTGGGCCATGGCCTTTAATAAAGTCGATTTCCCCGCCCCATTATCGCCAGTTAGGGTGGATACCCCCTTTTGAAAAATGAATTTGTCTTGGTGAAGCAAGGTTTTTTCGCCTTGTTTGATCGCAATATTTTCCAAGGTGAAAGCTGATTCGCTGCTAGCTTGACGAGTAGTCAACAATGGAATAGGCGCTTTTTCCGGTAAGTTGGCTACATCTGCTTCAGAAAGTTGCCCGTCTCGCATGATAAAGAATCGGTTGATGAGCCCCTTATAGTCAGTCAACTCATGGTCTACCACCACAATCAACTTGCCTTGCTGTTTTAATTTCGCCAACATGTTAATCAAGAAAACTCTAGATGCTGGGTCAATTGATGCAAAGGGTTCGTCTAATAAGAAAACTGGTGGATTGACTGCAATCAAGATGGCCAAGGCCGCCCGCTGCTTCTCCCCACCTGACAGGGTCATCAAGTCTTGCTGTAATAAATGTCTGATACCCAAATCGTCAACCGCTTGATTTAACCGCGCTTTGGCCTGGTCATAGGGTAGACCGCAATTTTCTAAGGCGAAGAAACATTCTCTTTCCAGGGTGCGCATGGTAAATTGTTGATCCGGATTTTGAAACATCAACCCAATTTTCTGGGCTTTTTCTGGAATGGTATAGTCTGACACCCGCTGGCCATCGACTACAACATTCCCTTGAAAGCTTGCACCATTGAAGCCAGCTAGGGTATGGATGAGGGTGCTTTTCCCGCTACCACTATCACCTGTCAGTAAGATAAAATCACCTAGCTGCCAATCACAAGAAATCCTGTCTAGGATGACGGTCTCATTTTTCCGGACAACCAAGTCACTAATTTGTACTAAGGCGCTCATTGGGCAATTCCTTTGGCTTGTACCTTGTTGAACAGGCTAACGATTTGTTTAGTTAGGAAGACACCGAAAAATGTTACTGAAATCAAACGAACTAAGAATAAAGCCACGACCAAACCAAGGCCATAAGTCGCATAGCCAAATTTGAAGAATTCAAAGGCAAAACTAAATACCGTTGTCCCAATAGCACCATAAACTAAAGTAGTCGTATCATAGCGTTCGTATTTGGTAACAAAGAAGCCCGCTTCAGTACCCAGTCCTTGAATTAAGCCAGAAAGTAACACCCCAGCCCCAAAATATGACCCATATAGCATCTCGGCAAGAGCGGCAAAGACCTCACCTAACAAGGCACTGCCCACTTTCGGGATCAACATACCCGCCACTGGCGCCGCAATCGTCCACATACCAAATAAGATTTCATTGGCAAAAGGCGTTAAACCAAACGGTGTTAATAGGGACACTAAAACGGCATACAGGACACCAGCGCCCATAAATACGGCTCCAAATAAGAAAGCTAGAAATGCTAAAAAGATGACGTCGGGCAAGGCCCATTTAAATTTTTCCATCAAAAAAACCCCTTTTCCTATATTTTAAAAATAGAGGCATAAGGGGTGAGCAAAGGCGAATTCGCTTCTTGTTTTAGACACTTTAATAAACTATCCAGACACACTTGGTCAGATAGTTTCCGTATCATAAACATTTTTACATTTCCCTTCGCCAGTATTAACTGTGTCAGGTTCAATGGGTATAATCTCAGCTTTCGGCACCCCAAATGTCACTACTATATGAATGTATCTCCGATACTAACACATCGATTTAGAAAATGAAAGCGGCAATTTATATAATGTTTTTCAATTACAACAGAAAATAGCAGTATAATGCATATAACCTTGCATCATTTTTTATGATTTCTTACTTTATTAGAAATATCAAGGAAGTAAAAGTAGCGGATATATCCGTCTATCAATTTAAATAAAATAGAACTGAGATATAGTATTACGAAGGAGCGAAAGAGATTAAGATTATTGATGTATTTCAGAGCGAACTCAATAAGACTATTCCCTTAGAGTATATTGGTCGAGTCCGGTGAATGATTTGGTGTAGATTCAATTACAGATGGTCAAAAATATGATGTCGTTAGAGCTGCGTTTATATTTTAAATTACTCAATATTTCTCAAACTTTATATAAAGTATTTTCGCTACTTTTCAAATTCAATCCAAAAAGGCACTAAATCAATATTATCAAAACATTGATTTAGTGCCTTTTTTTAATGGACTGGCAGGGGCTCGAACCCTGGACCCACTGATTAAGAGTCAGTTGCTCTACCAACTGAGCTACCAATCCAAATGTAAATTTTATCTGCAATAGTGAAAGTTTACGCCCATTTTTGGGAAAAATCAAGGGTTTGAACTCAAAAATCGCATTTGGTTTTTTTATATAATAAAAAGACCAAGGTTCATCCTAAGATATCCCCCTGGCCCCAAAAAATAGGGTGGTTATAATTTATCTATTATAATCGTCACTTAAGCTTTAGCTTTAAAGCCCTTCAATCTCAGCGCATTCAGTAATACTGAAACAGACGATAAACTCATGGCTGCACCAGCAAACATAGGACTTAGTAATGGACCACCAAACAGGTAGAGGATACCCATGGCAACTGGGATCCCAACCGTATTATAGGCGAAAGCCCAAAATAGGTTTTGCTTAATATTGGTAATGGTTGCCCGACTCAATTCAACCGCTGTTGGCACGTCCATTAAGTCGCTACGCATCAAGACAATATCTGCTGATTCAATGGCTACATCAGTCCCTGAACCAATGGCAATTCCGATATTGGCTTGGGCAAGAGCTGGCGCATCATTGATCCCGTCACCAACCATGGCCACGTGTAAGCCTTCATCTTGTAATTTCTTCACTTCATTGGCCTTGTCTTCCGGCAAGACTTCACTAAAAACCCGGTCAATGCCCACTTGTTTGGCAATCGCCTCAGCAGTCCCCTTGTTGTCACCCGTGATCATGGCCACTTCAATGCCCATTCGGTGTAATTTTTGGATAGCTGCTACAGAGTTTTCTTTGACCGTATCCGCTACTGCGATAATTCCTAATAATTGGCCGTCAACCCCAACAAACATGGGTGTTTTACCCTCAGCAGCCAATTGGTCAGCCACAGCTCTTGCAACCGATAAATCTATATTATGATTAGCCATTAATTTACTATTGCCTAGCAAAACGATTTGGTCATTCAAGCTAACTTGTAAGCCGTGTCCAGGAATCGCTTGGAAATCTTGGCTAGGCGTTAATGTCAACTTGCGGTCCTTAGCTTCAGCTACAATCGCTTCACCTAGTGGGTGTTCTGACCCCACTTCTGCAGACGCCGCAACTTGCAAGATATCATCCGCATCCGTGCCATTGAAAGCTTTAATATCTGTCACCACCGGTTTGCCTTCGGTAATGGTACCTGTTTTGTCAAAAATAATGGTTTGAACTTTATGGGTTTCCTCTAGGGCATCGCCACTCTTAATCAGGACGCCATTCTCAGCACCCTTACCAGTCCCCACCATAATCGCTGTTGGCGTCGCCAAACCTAAGGCACACGGACAAGCAATCACTAGAACGGAAATGGTAATTGACAAGGCAAATACCCATGATTCCTGCCCTAGGAAATACCAGGCAAGTCCAGAAATCGCCGCTAAGCCCATCACAATGGGGACGAAAATACCGGATATCTTGTCCGCTAACTTGGCTATTGGCGCTTTAGACCCTTGTGCTTCTTCAACAAGTTGGATAATTTGCGCAAGGGTTGTGTCCTTGCCGACCTTTGTGGCCTTGAATTGGAATGACCCATTTTTGTTGATAGACGCGCCAACAACCTGGTCGCCTACCCTTTTTTCAATTGGGATACTTTCCCCAGTAATCATGGCTTCGTCAACCGCTGAGCTGCCCTCAACGACCTCGCCATCAACTGGAATTTTCTCGCCAGGGCGAACGACTAAAATATCGCCCGTCACCACCTGGTCAATCGCTACTTCAACCTCTTGACCGTCGCGCATTACTCGGGCCGTTTTCGGTGCCAAGCCCATCAATTTTTTAATGGCTTCAGACGTCTTGCCTTTAGACACAACCTCCAAATATTTCCCTAAAGTAATTAATGTCAAAATAACCGCCGCTGACTCAAAGTATAAGTCGGGATGACCGTGGCCTACATGCAGCTGGCCAGACACCAATAGACCTGTCATCACAACCCCTTGAACAAGCGCTGCCCCTGTCCCAATAGCAATCAAGGAGTCCATATTGGGATGTCCTTTAAAGAGGGCTTTAAAACCCACTTTGTAAAAGTCGCGTCCCAAATAGACAACTGGTAAGGTCAGCAACAACTGGATCACCGCAAAATTCATGGCATTGGTCATTGGATTCAAGAATTCAGGTAAGGGTAAACCGCCAAAGGGTAGCATGGGACCCATTGCTATATAAAGTAAAGGCACAGTAAATATGGTAGACCACAAAAAGCGACGCCATAAAGCTTGGATATGGGCACTTTGACGCTCAGCTTGACTAGGCCCTTCCTGTTCACTGGTTTCTAATTTGGCTTGGTAGCCCGTATCTTGAACTGTATGGACAATATCAGAAACATTTAAGGCCGCCTCATCAAAGGTCACTGTCATTTTTTCAGTGGCTAAATTCACATTCACCGAGGAAACAGCAGCTAATTTACTTACCGATTTCTCAATCGCTTGGGCACAAGATGCGCAGGTCATCCCTTCAATTTCAAAGCTAGTCGCCGATAAATTCTTCACCACCTTATAACCTGCATTCTCAACTGCCTGAGTGATATCAGCCTCTGAAACTTTTTGGTTGTCATAAGTAACCGTTAACTTTTCAGTTGCCAAGTTCACATTCGCAGCATCCATGCCGGTTAACTTGGCGACCGATTTCTCGACCGCTTGCGCACAGGATGCACAAGTCATGCCTTCAATTGTATAAGTCTCTTTCATTATAGATTCTCCTTTAGATGAAAATTATTGCGGGTTGGCTGTATAGCCTGCTTCCGCAACAGCAGCCACAATGGCCGCACTATCTACTACTTGATCATCAAATCGGACCGTTAGAACTTTACTTTCAACCGGTACATCCGCCACTTCAACACCTTTTAAGCCAGTTACTTCCTTTTCAATACGCGCCTTGCAGTGGGCACACGACATATCTGGAATTAAGTAAGTTTTCGTATTCATGTTAAATCGCTCCTTGTTTATGTAAGTGTTTTTATGATGTTTACACTTGTAATCTAATAAACCTAATATACCTTGACTGATTACACTTGTCAACGATAAAGTCGCCATTTTTTCAATTTCCAAAAAAATAAATGTTAAATAGCTCACATGGTGAATTTTTTATCATCAATTTGATTCATCTAAAACTACTCCTAATAATGCTTGATTTCTATCCTAGTTTCGTAAGTGCAAATCTTTTCAATTTCATCTAAACTTTGATAATTACTTAAAAGAAAAAAGCAGGACTATCAAAGCCCCGCTTATGAACATCTTATAAATCTTGTATCTAATTAGCTATTCCAAATATCTTCTAAAATGTTTGTTTGCGTCCGATCTGGACCCACAGAGAATGTTGCAATATTTACACCGACTAACTCAGATACACGTTTAACATATTGACGTGCATTTGCTGGTAATTCTTCTAAAGTCTTACAAGCAGTAATATCTTCAGACCAGCCAGGTAGCTCTTCATAAACTGGTGTACATTCAGCTAATTGTTGCAGACTAGCTGGATAATGTTCAATACGTGTCCCGTCTGATGTCTCATAGGCTACGCAAATTTTTACTGTTTCTAGTCCTGACAATACATCAATTGAATTCAATGATAAATCAGTTAATCCAGAGATACGTTTAGAGTGACGCATCACAACAGAGTCGAACCAACCCACACGGCGTGGACGGCCAGTAGTTGTACCAAATTCGCGCCCAACTTCTCTGATTTGATCACCAACTGCATCAAATAATTCAGTTGGGAAGGCACCTTCACCAACACGAGAAGTATAAGCTTTGGCTACACCCACAACTTTATTAAAGCGTGTTGGTCCAACACCAGTACCAACTGTCGCACCACCAGAAACTGGATTAGATGATGTTACATATGGGTATGTACCTTGGTCGATATCCAATAGGTTACCTTGAGCACCTTCAAATAATACATTTTCACCACGGTCTAAGAAGTCATTAATAATCACTGATGTGTCCGCTACATAGCCTTTGATTTCTTGGCCATAAGCGTAGTATTCTTCATAAACTTCTTCAAAGTTCAAGGCTTGGCCACCGTAGATTTTCGTAATGATTTGGTTATTAAATTCTAGATTCGCCTTTAGCTTAGCAGCGAAAGTATCTTTTTCTAATAAGTCACACACACGAATACCGCTACGGCTAGCTTTGTCAGTATATGCTGGGCCAATACCTTTAATTGTTGTACCAATCTTGTCGTCGCCCTTAGCTTCTTCTTGAAGACGGTCCAACTCAATATGATAAGGTAAAATCACATGGGCACGGTCTGAAATACGTAAGCCGCTCACATCAATGCCATGGTCCTTTAGGTAGTTCAATTCTTTAATCAATGCTTTCGGGTTTACAACAACGCCGTTTCCAATGACAGACAACTTCTCAGATGAAAAGATACCTGATGGAATTAAGTGTAAAGCGTACTTAGTGCCGTCAAATTGAATCGTGTGACCTGCGTTGTCCCCACCTTGGTAACGTACGATCACAGATGCATCTTTGGCTAGAAAGTCGGTAATTTTACCTTTACCTTCGTCTCCCCACTGTGTACCTACTACGACAATCCCTGACATAAATGATTTTCCTCTCTGTTATGCAAACATTTCATCATCAGTTCTAAAGCTCACTGATGAAAATTTGTTAAATTCTTTTGTAAAAATAAGTTTCACTGTTCCACGCGCACCGGACCGGTTTTTCTCGATAATAACCTCTACGATATTATCTTCCAATCTCGGTTCGCCACCACCATCATCATCTTCGCCCTCGCCACGTTCGTAATAATCATCACGATATAGGAAGGCGACGATATCCGCATCCTGCTCAATCGATCCCGACTCACGAATGTCAGAAAGGACGGGTCGTTTATCCTGTCGCTGTTCCACACCACGTGATAACTGAGATAAGGCGATTACAGGTACGTGTAATTCTTTGGCGATTTTCTTCAATTGTCGCGAAATATCAGATACTTCTTGTTGTCTGTTTTCATTTCGTTTACCAGACCCCTCAATTAATTGAAGGTAATCTATCACAATTAAGTCCAGACGCCCCCGTTCTTTAAGTAAACGCCTACTCTTAGAACGGATTTCGGTTACCCTAATACCTGGTGTATCATCAATATAAATATCCGCTTCCGATAGCGCCCCTGAAGCAACAATCAAATCTGACCATTCATCTTCAGTTAACTGCCCAGTCCTTAAATGACCAGCATTTATACTACCTTCCGCACAAATCATACGATTTACCAGGGATCCAGCCCCCATCTCCAAAGAAAAGACTGCGACAACACCATCTTGCTTAGTCGCTACATTCTGTGCGATATTTAAAGCAAAGGCTGTCTTACCAACGGCCGGACGTGCTGCCAGAATAATCAACTCTTCTGGTTGCAGCCCAGCTGTCATAGCATCTAGATCAGGATAACCAGTTGGAATCCCTGTTACGTCCTGACCATTTTTAGATAAATCATCTAAATTTTGCATAGACTCGAACACGACATCTCGAATATGGATAAACCCATTTCGATTTCGGTTTTCTGCAACATTTAAAATAGACTTCTCAGCCTCATCTAAAATGACAGATACTGATTCTTCTTGCTCAAAACTCTCGCGGGCAATCTTATTAGAAGCTTGAATCAACTTTCTCAATAAAGATTTCTCTTCAACTATGCGTGCATAGTATTCCGCATTCGCCGCAGTCGGCGTATCATTTGCCAATTGGAAAATGTACTCGTAGCCGCCAACATTTTCAAGCATATGCATGTTATTTAATTTTTGTTGAACCGTTAATGCATCAATTGCCTCATCATCCCGGTTCAGTTCTTCCATCGCTTCAAAAATAAGTTGGTTTGCACGACTATAAAAATCATCGGCAGAAACGTACTCCAGCACTGAAATGAACACATCGGAATCAAGTAAGATAGCACCGAGCACAGCTTGCTCAGCCTCTATACTTTGAGGCGGTGTTGTATGATCTAAATTCTCCGCCAAATCAGCACCTCCATCACCTAACTATTATACTAAAAAACGTAAGCACATTGATATAAAAATTGAATAAAATAGGAGGCCAGGAATCCATCCTAGCCTCCTACATATAGGTAGACTAGCCCTATTCTTCGACGATATGTACGCGAATAGTAGCTTCAACCTCATGATGCAATTTTACAGGTACATTTGTGTAACCAAATGAACGGATTGGTTCGTCCAAGTCCATTTTACGTTTATCTACTTTAATACCGTATTGTTTCAACATAGCAGTAGCAATTTGTTTAGATGGGACTGAACCGAATAAACGGCCATCTTCTCCACCCTTAGCTTTAATCGTTACAACTGTTTTTTCGTCTTCGATTTTCGCTTTCAAATCTTTTGCTTCTTGTAATTCTTCTTGCGCTTGCTTCTCGTTGGCTTTTTCTTTACCACGTTGCGCAGAAACAGCACTTGCTGTAGCTTCTTTAGCTAAACCTTTTTTTAATAAAAAGTTTTGTGCATAGCCATTAGGGACTTCTTTTACTTGACCCTTTTTACCTTGATTTTTAACATCTTGTAGAAAAATAACCTTCATGATTATTCATCCTCCTCATCTTTATCCATAATAACAGATTTTAACATGTCTACTGCTTCAGAAACAGTCACATCTGAAATTTGTGTAGCAGCATTCGATAAATGACCACCGCCACCTAACTCTTCCATTATACGTTGAACATTAATCGTTCCAAGACTACGTGCAGAAATACCTACACGACCGTCTTCTCTTAAGTAAACCACAAAAGACGCATCCACGTTACGCATAGATAATAAAGTATCCGCTGCTTGAGCAGCCGTAACTGAGTCATAAACATCTTGATCTTCACCACTAGCAATACCAAGATTACCAGAAATCAATTCAACATTTTCAATTAATTGATTACGTTTAATATAGTCCTTTAAGTCCTCTTTCAATAGGTTTTGAATCATAAATGAATCAGCACCTACAGATTTTAAGTAACTAGCCGCATCAAAAGTTCTTGACCCTGTACGCAGAGAGAAATTTCGTGTATCCACAATCATACCCGCTAACATAGCAGTTGCTTCAATTCGTTTGATTGGTTCACTTTCTTGATTTTGATACTCGAAGAACTCTGTAATTAACTCACTCGCAGAAGAAGCATAAGGCTCAATATATTCTAACAATACATTATCCGGCACTTCTTCACCCTTACGGTGGTGGTCAATAATAATAACAGGTCTATTCGGTGTAATCAAGTCTGGTGCAATGGTAATTGACGGACGATGCACATCCACCAAGAACAATAATGAATCCTCTGCCATCAACTCTTCTGCCTGTTCAGGCGAGATGATTGACTCCGCAATTGATTCATCCTTACGAAGTTCTACCAATAAACGTTCAATATCATCATTAATACGACTTTCATCAATAATCACATAACAAATTTGATTATTCATTTGAGTAATTCGACGAATTCCCAAGCATGCACCAACAGCATCCATATCTGGGTAATCATGCCCCATAACGAATACGGAAGACGTATTTTGAATCATTGTTGAAATAGTATTGGCGATTTGACGTGATCGTACACGTGTACGTTTCTCCATCGGGTTCGTCTTACCACCATAATAACGCGCTTTTTGATTTTTAGTACGGACAACGACTTGGTCACCCCCACGACTTTGCGCAAGGTCTAAGTTTGACTGTGCTTGTTCAGAAATATCATCCACATCAATAACATCATCCTTCTCTTGGTATGAGATCCCCATAGAGATTGTTAATGGCGTATTCGCCTTTGATGTTTTCTCACGAAGATTATCAACGACCACAAACTTGTTCTCTTCCATTCGAGACAACTGACCATAAGTTGATACCAGTAAGAAATGGTCATCATCCAAACGTTTAATGTAAGAATCATAGTTTTTAGCCCACTTAGACAAGTCACTCGTTACCAAGTTATCAATCGTAGATTTTCTTCTATCATTCATTGAAGATACCGTTTCATCATAATTATCAATCACAATATGACCAATAACAATACGGGCCAGGTCAGCATTCTCAGCAATTACCCCATACTTGGTTGCATCAATAAAGTACATAGCATGCTCATCTCTTAAATAAGTGACCTCGAAATGCGCATTCTTCCACTGGAATCGTTTAGATTTCAATGACGGATCTTCCTGAAATTCCTTGTATAATTCGAAAATTTCTTCATCTAAATCATTTATATTTAATCCAATGATTTCCTTCTGGTAGAAGTACTTTTGTAAAAAGGGGTTTACCCATTCAATTGTTGGGTCATTTTCATCGAAGACAATAATACCAATAGGCATCTTCAATAGAATTTCACTTTGCACAGATTTAATCTGGTTACCTAATCCTAAGATATATTCACTCAAGGCGGTTAACATTTGGACCAAAGCAAAACCAAGCAAACCTATCACAACAACAATCAAACTAACAATGACAAAACCCATTTGTAAACTAACTGTTGCACTAAGACCGATCACGATAATCAATAATAATAGCGCAATAATAAGTGGCCATATAATTGCCGACTTCAATAAGAAAGAAGGAATTTTAGACTGCCAATTCTCTCTTTTCATAATAATCTCCTTTAGGTCAAAATTTGACACTTTAACATATACCATTTTAACACAATCTTAAAAAACAATCATTTTTATATATTTTAAGTTTTTTAACAAACATACGTTCTGTTAAATTGTTTCACGTGAAACAATCAAATAGTATCTAACCATAATGGAACTATTGATTTTTAAATTAAAATTGTAATATCTTCATATTTTATAAAAATTCTATGTCTTATAAAAGTAATCTAAAACTCTATTGTATATGTATTATAAAAATAGACAAGCTCCTACAGTTTATTTGGTGTTGTTTCTGGGAGCGAAATATAAATGTTTTATCGTTTTAAGTAAGTAGAAGAGATATACAGATCGCTTTAAATCGATATCATTCATGTCTTATTAATAATATAAAAGTCAAAAACTTCTTTAAGAAATACTCCCCATATGGATATTTCATGTGAAACATTCATATTAATTATCGCGAGTTCTCAAAATTGCCTATTTTATTATGTTTATTCGCTCCAATACTGAAATCTTCCCATACTCCACTAACAAATGATTCTAATGACAACAGTTGTCATTCTATTAATCCATCTTAGTTTCAACTTATCCGCATAGCAAGTTTGTTTATAAGGGAATTGGTTATCATACCACCCTATCCACACTCACTAGAAGCCATTTCATTTATTCACCGTACATCGTACATCAATTTGATGAACGAAAGTAATTATCCAATAGCTAGCTGTAATTAGAATCTGCTCTGTCCAATCTTTCTTTTTCATCATTACCAACGTTCATTATTAGCTATACCAACTTTCATTGACAATATAAGGATAAGGATGGATGCAACTTTGTAAATCTGTATGTGATCCTAGAAATTTTGCTGATAGATCAATTAGTCCCTAATAGTTTATTACTCATTAATTACATATTTTTATGTGGAACCCGCTAATAGAATAAATTATCTATCTACGATTAACTAACAGACATTGTACAATAAAATGAATGCAAGGTATCATAAAGTCTCCCTTTCTTACTATGAATGGATATTGAAATAATCCAACGATGAATGATGTTTCACGTGAAACATCTTCTAGGTCAAATTGACTTCAAGTTTACTGAAGTAGCTGCTATATAATCTTAAATCAACAAAACCCATATGGTTGGTTTTATCTATATTTATTAGAAATCCAACTTACAAGCTATTGGATAGCTAATATTACTCGACACATCAATACATCACATTATCTATTAAACCTAGAATTTATTGAAACTCTTTAGTTTGCTACTATAAATTTTTTAAAATAGCCGCCGTGCACCTAAAAGATAAGAATTTATCTCACAGAAAACTTAATATACGTTATTAATCTTTTACCACGAGTATTAATATATCATTACCTTTACCTTTGCCTTTGCATACTTATAATAAATCCTATTAATCTTAAAGAACCTTCTATTTACATCAGAATAATACTAATAAAGTCGATTATGGAGGATTGTTTCACGTGAAACATTCTAAAACAGGCAATTTTCTAGTGTTTATTATAAATATTCTTTTTTAGGTAAAAGAAATAGAGTAAATGACTCTTAATCAAGGTAATTTAACAACAAAATAATTATAGGGTCATGAGCAGATAATAATTATTTCAAATCTATCTAATGTTGGCCCAGTGCGGTAGGGTTGGTGTCTGTTATTTTCTCCTTTTTAAACATTAATTAGGAGGAAATACCTAGGGTTGATCTGTTTGTTTAAGGGCTATAAGCCTGAGACATTTAACATTTACATTTACCACACATAGAGGGATAGTCAATACTGAAGAGGAATGTTTCATGTGAAACATTCCTCTAGTTTTATAAAAAAGCCTAATTAAATGTATCGGCAACTATAAAAAACATAAATCATTCTTTAATCACAGAAACTGTTGTAGTAGAGCATCGGTTTTACTTTTAACAGGTAAATGAAATTGTTATTTTAGTAACCGATACTCTAAAAACTGTCTAAAACAAGCCTTATTAATAGGATATTCGTCAAAAAATACAGTGAAAACCTCATACATTATCTTTTTATTGAAAAAGACCTTAGTCAATCATAATATATATGGGAAAATTCAATAAATAGATCCTACCTTGTCCTTATCTGCTGCTGAAAATTACCAATTAAGTAAAGGTAGGAACAAGATAAGTATGTAAGGAGGGTGCTTGTTCATTCAATTCCAAGTGAAAGCTCATCAAAACTAACCATCTGATAATTTACTAACCTCTTCTACTTTTCTTAGTTATATCTTTACTTTTCTCCGTTACTCACTTATTTCAAGTGTAACTAACACATTACCCATCCAAATTCTCCTTAACTTCTCCTATTGGCTTGTTATATCTATATTTATACTATCTGAATGCTTTCTTCTTGTTTTTGTAGCCCATTTGCTTGTGAAATTTCACATCTATATTCACTTGAAAAGAGATACGCCATCATTCTTTTCTACTTTTGCTGCTTTGAATATATCTCTTTACTTTTATACGACTAATTACCATCTTTTGGATCACTTATCTTTAATCTACTTTTTACCTCTCTTACCCTAATTTTTCCACATAAAGCCACTAGCAATCTATATCAGTTTTTAAAAAATGCAATCTTTTCCCCTAGAATTCCTTCTCTGTACTACAACAATTAGCGATCGTATATGTAATATATCCTTACATCATATAGGCTATTTTTGCTTCTTATCTCATTTTTAAATACTTATAGATCATCAATTTATCCCCGTCGACATACTGCTATTTTTAACAACAGGTTTTATGTGAAACATCCACTTCAGTAAAAAATCGGTTAGAACCTACATATTCCACATGTGAATAAGTCATTTACAAACAGGTATTCACTCAATATTCTGGTTTTTATCCACAATACAATTGCTTACTAAAACAATGGAATTCGAACATTTTTTTGACTTAGACACAGACTTTTCCACAAACACATGTTTCCTATTTTGAATTTTATTTTCAAGCTGCTTAACTCACTTCTCTTCCTATTATTATTAAAACAATAAGAAGTAGTATTAAAAACAATTAAGATAAATGTTAAGAAATTATGAACAAAGAGCTATTTTTCCTTGAAATTTTATTCTAGTTCATGTAAAGCATCTAAAAATCAAAACAATTAGAATTAAATGATAGATTTTATTGAACTATCATTTTTAAAGGAGCTAAAACCATGTCCTCTAACCAGGTATTATTAGAAATTAATCATTTACATACGGGATTTCGTTTTGGCGATGAGTACTTTAATGCTGTCGATGATGTTACTTTGACTTTGAATGAGAATGAAATCCTTGCCATTGTAGGGGAGTCAGGATCTGGTAAAAGTACTTTAGCTACCTCGATTGTTGGCTTACATAATCGAGCAAATACGCAAATCCAGGGAGAAATTCTCTATAGAGGGAATAATCTTTTAGAAAATACTGAAGCGCAGTTTAACAAAATTAGGGGAAATGATATTGGGATGATTTTCCAGGATCCTTTAGGTTCTTTAAACCCCTTAATGACAGTACAAGATCAAATCGAAGAAACATTATTGTATCATTCTGATTTATCCAAATCTCAACGCTTTGCAAGGGTGGAGGAGCTATTAACACAGGTTCAAATCCCTCATCCAAAACGTGTGATGAAACAATATCCGCATGAATTATCTGGTGGTATGCGCCAACGTGTAGTGATTGCAATTGCTTTAGCAAACAAGCCAGCCATTATTATTGCGGATGAGCCGACTACTGCCTTAGATGTGACTGTGCAGGCGCAAATTCTAGATCTAATGAATGATATTCAAGATGAGACGGGATCTGGCATCCTATTAATTACCCATGATTTAGGGGTAGTTGCACAAACGGCTGATAAGGTCGCCGTGATGTATGCAGGTGAGGTAGTTGAGATTGCTGATGTATTTGAACTATTTAATAATCCAAAACATCCTTATACGCGATCACTACTAAATTCAGTGCCACACGAGCTTGAGAATGAGGAAGATGAACTTCATGTTATTCAAGGAACTGTGCCTTCACTGCAAAACCTACCAAGAAGTGGTTGCCGTTTTGCTAGTCGTATTCCATGGATTGATGATAGTGAGCATGAAGAAAATCCGACCATGCATGAGCTGGCCCCGAATCATTTCGTGAAATGTACTTGTTGGCAGCATTTCCATTTTCCTGAGGAAGAGGATGTTGCGGACTTGAAGGAAGGGGTCGAGTAATGGGATTTATTGAAGTAAAAGATTTGAAAGTACATTATCCTATTCGCGGCGGATTCTTCAATACGGTACAGGACAATGTACTTGCCGTGGATGGTGTTGATTTAGAAATTGAAAGTGGTAAAACTTACGGCCTAGTTGGTGAATCAGGTTCTGGTAAGACGACTATTGGTCGTGCCATAATCGGGTTGGAGAAGGCGACTGCCGGACAGATTTTATATGAAGCAACCGATGTCACCAATAAAGCGCGGAAGCGGTCTGGTAAATACGGCGAGTATAACCGGAATGTTCAGATGATTTTTCAAGATTCGACTATGTCTTTGAATCCGAAGAAACGGATTTTAGATGTGATTGCTGAACCAATTCGCAATTATTATCAATATTCTGAAAAAGAAGTGAAGCATCGGGTAATCGAGCTGTTAGAAATTGTTGGTTTGAATGAAGATACAATCTATAAGTATCCGCATGAATTCTCGGGTGGTCAACGGCAACGTTTAGGGGTTGCTCGGGCTGTAGCCAGTAACCCTAAATTGATTATTGCCGATGAACCCACTTCAGCCCTAGATTTATCGGTTCAAGCGCAGGTTTTAAACTTTATGAAGCAAATTCAAAGTGAATATAACTTGAGCTACTTGTTCATTTCCCATGATTTAGGGGTTGTGGAACATATGGCAGATGAAATTGCTATTATGCATAAAGGACGATTTGTTGAGCGTGGTTCCAAGAAAGAAATCTTCAATAACCCGCAACATATTTATACTAAACGGTTATTGGCTGCAATTCCTGAAATGGATCCGAATAAACGGGCAGAGATTAAAGCACGACGTCAGCAAATTGATGCTGAGTATCAAAAGACGTCTAACATTTATTATGATGAAAATAATCGTGTTTATGATTTATCTCCATTCTCAGACAATCATGATGTTGCCTTTGATCAATCATTGAAAGGAGGCAATTGATATGTGGAAGACAATATTTAGAAGAGTTCTGCTGATGCTACCGCAAATTTTAATTTTGAGTATTTTAGTATTCGCGGTAGCTAGATTGATGCCTGGTGACCCTTTTACAGGGCTTATCACACCAGAAACTGATCCGTCAACGATTGAATCCTTGCGTGAACGGGCTGGTTTGAATGAACCGATTATCGTCCAGTATTTTACTTGGTTGAAGAATGCCTTCCAGGGTGACTTTGGGATGTCTTATACCTATAAAGTGCCTGTATCCACTTTAATTGGTGGACGAGCGGTTAACACGATTTTCCTGTCACTACTCACTCTGATTTTTACCTACTTAATTGCCATACCGCTTGGGATTTTATCAGGTCGTTATAATAATTCTTCTTTTGATAAAGGCGTCGTATTATACAACTTCATTTCCTACGCAATTCCAACTTTCGTACTTGCCTTGCTTATGGTTTGGCTGTTCGGTTATGAGTTGCAGTGGTTCCCAACAAATGGGTCGGTATCTACTGGATTAAGTGCCGGCACACCTGCTTATTATTGGGACCGATTCTACCATATGTTACTGCCAGCAATTACCTACGCCTTGCTTGGTACAACAGGGATCATCCAGTATTTGCGGAGTGAGGTAATTGATGCAAAACAGCAAGACTATGTGAAGACGGCTCGGTCTAAAGGGGTACCTGAGAATGTGGTGTATAACCGTCACATTTTTAGAAACTCGCTATTACCAGTGGCTTCAACATTTGGTTATGAAATTACTGGTTTAATCGGGGGTTCAGTATTTATCGAACAAATTTTCGCTTATCCTGGTATGGGTCAACTATTCATTCAATCGATTATTAGTCGTGACTATTCGGTCATTACTGCCCTGGTATTGATATTTGGTATCTCAACAATTCTAGGTACGCTACTGTCTGACATTATTATGACGATTGTAGATCCTCGTATTCGGATTGATTAGGGAAGGGGTGATGATGAATGGAAAATTATAAAAAAACAACGGACCAAGATGCGATTGCGCAAGAATTAGCTAGTGCACCGCCAACTGGTTTGCGCGTAATTTGGCGTGAATTTTTAAAAGATAAGCTAGCACTATTTAGTTTAATCTTATTTATCCTTATTATTCTTGGGGTATTCATTGGGGCAATTGTCATCGACCAAGATGAAGTATTGCGAATCTCTCTATTAGATTCCTATATGCCACCTAATGGTGATTTTATCTTAGGAACTGATTCCGGTGGTCGTTCTATTTTTGGCCAACTCATTATAGGTGCTAGAAACTCCATTACGATTGGTTTTACCATTACAGCACTGACCAGTATCGTTGGGATTACGATTGGTTTGGTTGCTGGTTACTATGGCGGTATTATTGATAATTTCTTGATGCGGATCATTGATTTTATCATGTTACTTCCAACAACCATGTTGATCATCGTATTTATCACACTGGTTTCAGACTACAATGTGTGGACCTTCATCCTCATCATGAGTGCCTTCTATTGGGTAGGGCAAGCGCGGTTAATCCGTAGTAAAGCCTTATCTGAGAGTCGAAGAGATTATATCTCAGCATCAAGAACGATGGGGACACCAACTTACAAGATATTATTTAGGGAAATTCTCCCGAATTTAAGCTCTCTGATCATCGTAAATGTCACTTTGAACTTTGCCGCAAATATCGGTATTGAAACTGGGTTAAGTTATTTAGGATTTGGGTTACCTACTTCCACACCTAGCTTAGGGACATTGGTCAGCTACGCTAAGTCACCAGATATTCTGGAAAATAAGACTTGGGTATGGCTACCTGCATCACTACTGATTTTAGTATTGATGCTTTGCATTAACTATGTGGGTCAAGCATTAAAACGATCTGCAGATGCAAAACAACGTTTAGGGTAATTATATTTTTATAAATTACAACATCACAATTTAGTTTAGGAGGAAAGTGTATGAAGAAATGGTATAAGTTATTGGGTTTAACAGCTGCCGCAAGTTTGGCTTTGGTGGCGTGTGGTAACAGTGATAGTGACAGTGAAACTGCAGATTCATCTTCTAGTAGCGAAAGTGGTGAGGTAGTTGCACCTGAACTAGCAACTACAGTTGATAATGAAGGTGAAGCAATTGATGGTGGTACTTTACAAGTTGGTTTAGTAACGGACTCACCTTTCCAAGGGATTTTCTCTTGGGAGTTTTATGAAGATACTTATGATGCAGAAATTATGCAGTTTGGTTTTGAATCATTATTTGGTGCTGATGATGATTTCCAAATTGATGACTCTGGTAAGGCAACCCTTGAATTAGATCAAGAAAACAACAAGGCGACGATAACCTTAAAAGAAGGTCTACAATGGTCTGATGGTGAACCATTAACAGCTGAAGATGTGATTTACGCTTATGAAGTCATTGGTCACCCTGATTATACTGGTATCCGTTATGATGGTACCTTCCAAAACGTAGTCGGTATGGAAGAATACCACAGTGGGGAAGCTGATACGATTTCTGGTATCACGCAAGTCGATGATGTCACTGTTGAAATCGAATTCCAAGAAGTAAGTCCTTCAATGCTTCAAGCAGGTGGTGGTGTTTGGTCATACGCAATGCCTAAACACTATTTAGAAGACGTACCAGTTGCTGAACTAGCTTCTTCTGAAAAAATCCGCTCTACACCAGTTGGAGACGGTCCTTTCCGTATTACTAAAGTAACACCAGGAGAGTCCGTTGAATATGAAGCCAATGAATACTACTGGCAAGGTGAACCTAAGTTAGATAGCGTTGTCGTTGAAGTAGTGCCTTCAAGTTCGGTTGTACCAGCTTTAGAAAATGGTAAATATGACGTGGCTTTACGTATGCCAACTGATTTATATGAAAGTTACGCTGAACTGCCTGGTTATACCTTACTCGGTCGTGAAGAATTATCTTATACATATATTGGATTTAAGATGGGTAAATGGGACGCTGAAGCCGGTGAAGTTGTTTATGATGAAAATGCCAAAATGGCGGACAAATCTCTTCGTCAAGCAATGGGGTATGCTATTGATAACGATGCTATAGCACAACGATTCTATAATGGTCTACGTTCCAATGCAAATACCGTTATTCCACCTGTATTTGGTAGCTTTGGTGCTACAACCGAAGAAGTACCTGGTTACTACTATGATGCAGATAAAGCCAACCAATTATTAGATGATGCTGGCTATGTAGATACTGATAACGATGGTATTCGTGAAGATCCAAATGGTGAACCTTTACAAATTAACTTTGCCTCTATGGAAGGTGGAGAAACGGCTGAGCCGATTGCACAATACTATATCCAAGCTTGGAATGAAGTTGGTTTGGATGTTCAATTAACAGATGGTCGTTTACTAGAATTCAACAGTTTCTATGACCGTGTTGAGGCAGATGATGAAAATATCGATATCTATCAAGCTGCTTGGGGTACAGGTACTGACCCAGCACCAAACGGTTTATACGCGCGTAATGCTGCCTTTAACTTTACTCGTTGGGCGACTGAAGAGAATGACCAATTCATGGCTGACTTTACAAGTGCAGAAGCCTTTGATGAAGAATTCCAACGTAATACCTTTGTTGAATGGCAAAAATATTTCTCTGACGAAGCACCAGTTATTCCAACATTATTCCGTCAAGAAGTTATGCCTGTTAACAACCGCGTAAAACACTTTGACTATGCGAATAACCCAGCGGATGACTTTGGATTGCACACAGTTGAAGTAACAGCTGATGCACCCGTATCTGAATAAAGTGATTTGAACTAGATAATACAACCTTTTTTAGATAGTGATTAGGCGTATGTGGCGTTGCCACATACGCCTTTTTATTAGATAATTTTAATTTATTTGCAGATTTATTAGATTTTTTTCATTTTTCCTATTGCAATCATTTGTATTTTGCGTTATATTAAATTCACATTAGAAAACGAAAGAGGTAGTCTCATGAAAAAGACAGCACAAGTGGTCATTATTATTAATAAACAGGACTTTACGAATTAGTGGTTTTCACTAATAACAAATCGTAAGTCCTATTCGTGCTTGTTAACGCTGAATGGGACTTAGGCCTCCCACCAGCGCGTGGGGGGCCTTTTCTTTTGCTAATAAATTGCTGATATTGTTACTTAGAAATTAAACTTAAAGGAGTTGCTCAATATGACTGACAAATTAAACTGGGATGAATTAGATTTTTCTTATACGGAAGTACCATACCGCTGGCGTGCATACTGGAAAGATGGCGAATGGTATAAAGCAGGATTAGAAACAGATCCTCAATTACCAATTCGTGAAGCTGCTCCAATCGTCAACTACGGCCAAGGGGTATTCGAAGGTAATAAAGCTTATGGTACAAAAGATGGCAAGATCGTTTTATTCCGTCCAGATGAATTTGGTGAACGTTTAAACCGCGGTGCTCGTCGTATGGCGATGCCAGAAGTACCAGTTGAAGAATTTGTCCGTGCTTGTAAGGAAGTTATTAAAGCTAACCGTGACTATGTGCCACCATATGGCCACAACGGTGCTGCAATGTTCATCCGTCCTATGTTATTAGGTATTGGTGACCACGTACAAGTATCAGCAGCTGAAGAATACTTATTTACAATCTACGTAACACCAGTTGGTCCTTTATACAAAGGTGGTTTAGCACCACATAACTACATCATCGACCACGAACACGACCGTGTAGCAGCTGATGGTACTGGTAACATCAAAGCAACAGCTAACTACGCGTCGACATTAGCAACAGCTAAACGTATCCAAGAATCTGGTTACGATGACGTATTATACTTAGACCCAGCAACACATACTAAAGTAGATGAATTCTCATCAGCAAACTTCTTTGCTATCGAGAAAGATACAAACAAATTTGTAACACCTAAATCAGATACAGTATTACCATCAATCACTAAAAAATCATTGTTATGGTTAGCAGAACACCGTTTAGGATTAGACGTTGAAGTTGGCGACATCAAAGTGGACGAATTTGACAAATATTCTGAAGCAGGGGCTATGGGTAACGCAGCTGTTATCTCTCCAGCTGGTTCTGTAACATACAAAGACAACCGTCACGTATTCTTCTCAGAAACTGAGGTTGGTCCAGTATCACAAAAATTATACAAAGAATTAACAGGTATCCAATTTGGTGAGTTAGAAGCGCCTGAAGGATGGATCGTAGACGTTGATGAAGATTAATCATTTTGCCAAAAGCCTTTTAAACCAAGCATAAATTAGTTTAAAAGGCTGATTAAGAAGAAAGAAGGAAGATAAATATGTCTCTATCAGTAAACCTACCAAATTTAACAATTGGTGTTGATGCCTTTGATGCAATTGATGAATATTGTAGTCAATTTGGTACAACCGTCGCGATTCTAGGTGGTGAAAAAGCCTTGGCAGCTAGTAAGGAACGTTTAACTGCTGCCCTAGAAAAATCATCATTAGAAGTGGCAACCGTACAAGTCTACGGTAAGGAAGCTTCATATACCAATGTTGAGAAGATGAAAGCGATCAAAGAAGTGCAAGATGCGGATATGATCTTTGCAGTTGGTGGGGGACGCGCGATTGATACAATTAAGGTAGTAGCTCGTGACTTAGACAAACCATTATTCAGTATCCCAACTCTAGCTTCAGTTTCAGCGCCAACTTCATCAGTATGTGTTATGTATCATGATAACCATGAGATGGCTGGTTTAGCTTATCGTAAAGCACCAGCTGACCATACCTTCATCGATACACAAATCATCGCTGAGGCGCCTGTTGAATACTTATGGGCTGGTATTGGTGACTGTATGTCTAAAGAAGTAGAGACTAGTTTTTCTTCACGTGGTAGAGACCTTAGCTTTGAAAATCGTTTAGGGGTAAATATTGTCAAAGGTACGAATGATAAATTGATGGCTGTTGGTGCTGAAGCTTTAGAAGCTGTACGTAACCAAGAAGCAAACCAGGCTTTAGAAGATGTGGTCCTTGAAATTATCGGTGCATCAGCTTATGCGTCTGTATTAGTGGAAAATGACATCAATTCAAACATGGCACATGCCTACTACTATGGCTATACTGTTCTACCACAAGCCCATGAACATTTACACGGTGAGGTAGTTTCATATGGTATCTTGTTATTACTAACAATGGACCAACAATTTGAATACCGTGATCGTATGAAAGCATTCATGGAATCAATTAAATTGCCAACTAAATTGGCAGCTCAAGGGGTAACAACACAAGAAGACATCGACAAATTAGTTGATAAAGCGATGACTATGGACGATTTAACATGCTCTCCATATACGATTACCCGTGAGAAATTCGAACAAGCAATTAGAGATGTTGAAGCTTTAGACTAATCAGATTTCTCCTCCTTAGAACATGAGATTAAACAAGTAATCAACATATTTAACATAGGAATTCTCCTAAGAACGAGTTGTGACTAGTGTCACAGCTCGTTTTGCTTTATCATATAGTATGTAAGCGCATTCTGACTAACACACCAAAGGAGTTTATATATGAAAATTGAACACGTTGCTTTGTGGGTGACTGACTTAGAACTTGTCAAAGCATTTTATGAAAAATACTTTGAAGCTAAGGCAGGAGAACGCTACCACAATCCTAAAACGCGTTTTTCATCATACTTTTTAAGCTTTGATGAGGGCAGTCGACTAGAACTAACCAATAAAAAGCATTTAAGCCCCCGTATTGCCGATGCTTTAGGTTACGGACACATTGCCCTAGCAGTAGGCGATAAAGAGGCTGTAGACGCAAAAACAGCTCAATTAGTCGCAGATGGGTTCCCACTTTTGTCTGGTCCACGAACAACCGGTGATGGCTACTATGAATCAGTAGTCCAAGACCCAGAGGGTAATCTAGTCGAAATTACGACGAATTAAGTCGATTTAAGCGAAGAAAAAACCATTTCACCAGAAGGCGAAATGGTTTTTTGATTAGTATTAGTCTGCTGTAGTAAATGGAATTAAAGCCATAATACGAGCGCGTTTAATACCAGCTGTTAAAGTACGTTGGTGTTTTGCACATGTACCAGTTACACGACGAGGTAAGATTTTACCTTTTTCAGAAATATAACGTTTTAATAAATCTGTGTCTTTGTAATCTACATGATCAATGTGGTTAGCGCAGAAGAAACATACTTTTTTACGTCTACGACCACCGCGGCGTTGTGCTGCCATATTTTTTACCTCCCTTACTTATACCATTAGAATGGTAAGTCATCATCGGTAACATTGATTGAACCAGAACCATCATTAGAAGACGGGAATGGGTTATCGTTACCATTGTTAAATGAAGAGGAGTCTTGATTAAAGCCGTTTCCACCAAATGGATCAGCATTTTGATTGTTATAGCTGTTGTTGTTTGCGTTATTGTTATTAAATCCACCAAAACCACTGTTATTATTATTATCAGAGGCAGGGCGGCTTTCAGTAACTGATTTTGATTCTAATAAACTAAAGTTATCAACCAAAATCTCCGTAACGTATACACGTTGTCCTTGGTTATTCTCGTAGTTTCGAGTTTGGATGCTGCCTTCAACACCTACTAATGAACCTTTACGGGTAAAACGCGCAAAATTCTCTGCTGCTTTACGCCAGATGACACAGTTAATAAAATCTGTCTCACGTTCACCTTGGGCATTTTTAAAGTTTCTTTCAACGGCAACGCTGAAAGATCCAACAGCAACGCCACTTTGCGTATAACGCACATCGACGTCACGAGTTAAACGGCCGACCAGTACAACATTATTAATCATGAAATAACTCCTCTCTCACGAAATATGTATTGTTAATTAGTCTTCGATTTTAGTAATCATATGACGTAAGATATTGTCATTGATTTTGGCAAGACGGTCGAATTCGTTGATTCCTTCCGCATCGTCAGCTTCCATATCAACTAAGTGGTAGATACCCTCTTTGTAATCGTTGATTTCGTATGCAAGACGACGTTTTGCCCAGTCTTTAGATTCATTAATTGTTACACCGTTTGAAGTTAAGATTTGATCGAATTGTTCAACCAAAGCTTTTTTAGACGCTTCTTCCATATCAGGACGAATAATGTATAAAACTTCGTATTTAGTAGTGTTTTCACTCATCAGACTTTTGCACCTCCTTTTGGTCTATTGGCTCTCAACATCCTTGAGAGCAAGGAGAGTATATTAATACTCACAGTAAAGTATTCTATCAAAATAATCCATATAAATCAAGTGATATTTTGAAAATCAGATGTATATTGGTAAGAAAATAATTTAGATTAATACACTAGAATAATCTAAATGACATCAAAAAAAATCCCATGAAATGGCTGTTGATACGCCATTTCATAGGATTATTGCAACTTTTTACTGTGTTACCAATTTTAGTCTTCTGTTTCTTCTTGGTCAGATAGGGCGTCGTCTGCGAATTCTTGCATACGAGAAACCATGTCTTCTGATGGTGCATCTGCTGATGTTGTATCAGCTGTTGGTTCACCTTCAACTGGTGTTACGACAAGTTTTTCTTCTTCAACTGCATCTACTTTGGTAATGGTAGAAACGACAGCTTCATCGGATAAACGAATGAGACGGACACCTTGGGTTGCACGACCGGTTTGAGAGATGTTTTTCGCATGGAAGCGAATGGCTACCCCTTGGTTGGTCATTAACATGATGTCCTCTTCTCCTGAAACGGTTGTTAAACCAACTAAGAGACCATTTTTCTCGGTAACATTAATGGTTTTAACCCCTTTACCACCACGATTTTTAATACCATATTCGCTGGCTAGTGTTTGTTTACCGTAACCTTTTTCAGTAACCACTAATACATTGTCATCTGGTCCAAGTACAGACATCCCAACCACTTGGTCGCCTTCATTTAAACGAATACCGCGAACACCTGTAGCGGTACGACCCATACTACGGACGTTTGTTTCTTGGAAACTTACGGCATAACCATCTTGGGAAGCGATAATAATGTTGTCATCACCACTAGTTAAGACAACTTTCACTAATTCATCGCCGTCAGCTAGTTTCAAGGCGATTAACCCATTGTTACGGATATTGAAATAATCACTTGCGTTGGTGCGTTTTACGGTACCATTTTTCGTTACGAATAATAAGTGTTCTTTTACTTCTCCGTCTTCAATTGGAGTCACATTGATCATGGCTTGAACAGTTTCGTCTTGTTGTAAGTTCAATAGGTTCACAACTGGAATCCCTTTGGCTGCGCGACCAAACTCTGGAATTTCATAACCTTTAGATTGGAATACGCGACCAGTGTTGGTGAAGAATAGGACTGAGTCGTGGGTTGAGGTGGACAGCATGGTTTCAACGAAGTCTTCATCGTTCATGCTCATCCCTTTAACTCCTGTACCACCACGGTTTTGAGCTCTAAATTCTATATCATCGATACGTTTGATGTAACCGTTATGCGTTAGGGTTACAATAACGTTACTTTCTTCAATCAGGTCTTCATCATCGATATTATGGATTTCACCCACCATTAACTCTGTACGACGCTCGTCACCGAATTTACTTTCGATTTCCACTAGTTCATCGTAAATGATTTGGTAACGCATTGTTTCAGATTCTAATACTTGGTTTAAGTAGTCGATTTGCGCCATTAATTCGGCGTGTTCTTTATCAATTTTCTCACGTTCTAAACCAGTTAGACGAACTAGACGCATGTCTAAGATAGCTTGTGATTGTTTATCTGATAGCTTGTAGTCCTCGATAAAACGGGCTTTCGCTTCGTCACCTGACCGAGACGTCCGTAAGATATTAACGATTTCGTCAATATGATCTAAAGCAATTTGCAGCCCTTCCAGGATGTGGGCACGCGCTTCAGCCTTGTTTTTCTCGAAAATCGAACGACGACGGATCACTTCTTCTTGGTGAAGTAAGTAGTTTTCTAGGATCTCTTTCAAGCTTAGGGTACGGGGTACGCCATTTACAATGGCAACCATGTTAATAGCGAAGTTTGTTTGTAATTGCGTGTATTTGTAAAGGTTATTGACAATTACAGATGCGCTGGCATCTTTACGACATTCAATAACGACACGCATACCTTCACGACCAGATTCGTCACGTACAGCAGTAATCCCTTCTATCCGTTTGTCGCGGGCTAGTTCAGCAATACGTTCGACTAATTTAGCCTTATTCACCATATAAGGAATTTCATGAACGATAATCCGCTCTTTACCTGAAGACATGGTTTCAATGTCTAATTTAGCACGGACAATGATTGTCCCTTTTCCAGTCTCATAAGCCTTACGGATACCTGATTTCCCGATGACAATACCACCGGTTGGGAAGTCTGGTCCTGGTAAAGCCTCCATTAATTCGTTGGTTGTTGCGTCAGCGTTCTGCATTAAAATTTTAATGGCGCCGATGACTTCGCTTAGGTTATGGGTTGGAATATTGGTAGTCATCCCAACTGCGATACCGGTTGTCCCGTTAACTAATAGGTTAGGAAAGCGAGCTGGTAATACTTCTGGCTCACGCTCTTCACCGTCATAGTTAGGGATAAAATCAACGGTATCTTTATTCATATCACGAACCATTTCGTGGGCAATCTTACTCATACGCGCTTCGGTATAACGCATAGCTGCAGCTTGGTCACCATCGACTGAACCGAAGTTCCCGTGCCCATCTACTAGCATGTAGCGATAAGAGAAGTCTTGGGCCATACGCACCATTGATTCATAGATAGCCGAATCCCCATGCGGATGGTATTTACCCATTACGTCCCCAACGATACGGGCTGATTTTTTAAAGGGTTTATCTGAGGTAACCCCTAATTCATTCATCCCATAAAGGATACGACGGTGAACGGGTTTTAAGCCATCACGGACATCCGGTAGCGCACGCGCCACAATAACTGACATGGCATAGTCAAGAAATGACGTCCGCATTTCTTGTGATATCTCACGTTGTGGGAATTGTTCTTTAATTTCTTCACTCATGAAACTTTTCCCTCCTTACTATAAATCGATGTTAGCGTAGGTAGCATTCTCTTCGATGAAGTCACGTCTTGGTTCAACGTGGTCACCCATCAACATATTGATGATTTTGTCTGCTTCTACTGCATCGTCTACGTTTACTTGTAATAATGTTCTGTTAGTTGGGTCCATTGTGGTTTCCCAAAGTTGTTCAGCATCCATTTCACCCAAACCTTTATAACGTTGAATGGCTGGTTTTGGTGTTGCTGGGATGGTTTGTAGGTACTCTTCTAATTGATTTTCAGTATCTAGGTAGACAATCTTTTTACCTTGACGGACTTGGTATAAAGGTGGCACTGCGATATAAACGTAGCCAGCGTCCAAGATAGGGCGCATATAACGGTAAATTAAGGTCAATAGTAATGCACGGATGTGTGCACCATCGACATCGGCATCGGTCATAATAACCAATTTGTGGTAACGTGCCTTGGTGATGTCGAACTCATTTTGCCAGCCTGTACCCATTGCAGTAAATAATGAACGGATTTCTTCGTTGGCTAAAATTCTGTCCATCGATGCTTTTTCCACGTTCAGGATTTTACCTCGAATCGGCAAAATAGCTTGGAAGTGACGTGAACGGCCTTGTTTGGCTGATCCACCGGCCGAATTCCCCTCAACGATGAATAATTCAGATTCTTCTGGATTACGACTTGAGCAGTCGGCTAATTTACCAGGTAGGTTAGAAATTTCTAAACCTGATTTTTTACGAGTCATTTCACGGGCCCGCTTAGCTGCTAGACGAGCTTTAGAGGCTATAGTCCCTTTATCGACAATACGACGGGCAATTTGCGGGTTTTCTAACAAGAAAGTTTCAAAATGCGCTGCGAATAAGTTGTCAGTAATAGTCCGAACTTCCGAGTTCCCTAATTTCATCTTGGTTTGACCTTCAAACTGTGGGTCTGGGTGGCGAACGGATACAATCATAGTAATCCCTTCACGCACATCTTCCCCAGTTAGGTTATCGTCATTTTCTTTTAAGATTTTTTGTGAACGCGCGTAGTTGTTAATGACACGGGTTAGGGCTGTTTTAGCACCTGATTCATGCGTACCACCCTCAAAGGTATGGATATTGTTGGCGAAACTTAGGATATTTGAATGGAAGCCATCTGTATATTGTAAAGATACCTCTACTTCAATACCATCTTGCTCGTCTTCAAGATAAATTGGGTTTTCAAATAAGACATCTTTGTCCTTATTCATATACTCAATATATTCTTTAATCCCACCTTCATAGTGGTAAGAAGCTGTTTCTTGGTCTTCTGATCTGGCATCAGTTAAAGAGATACGTAGGCCTTTATTCAAGAAGGCTAACTCACGGACACGACGGTTTAAAACTTCAAATTCAAAGGTGGTTGTCTCGGTAAAAATCTCTGCATCCGGTTTAAAATGCACAACCGTACCATGGGTATCTGTATCACCAGTTTGTTCAACATCAGACACAATAGCCCCTTGGCGGAATTCTTGGTGGTAGATGCGGCCATTTTTATGGACATAGACATGCAACCATTCAGAAAGGGCGTTTACAACAGAGGCCCCAACCCCATGAAGACCACCGGATACTTTATACCCGCCACCGCCGAATTTACCACCGGCATGTAGGACAGTAAAGACTGTTTCAACTGCTGGACGACCGGTATTTGACTGGATATCAACCGGAATCCCACGACCATCATCGACAACTGTTATGGAATTATCTTTTTCAATGATGACTTGGATGTGACCCGCAAATCCTGCTAGGGCCTCATCGATTGAGTTATCGACAATCTCCCATACTAAATGGTGTAAACCACTAGCTGAAGTTGACCCGATATACATCCCTGGACGCTTACGTACAGCTTCTAGACCTTCCAACACTTGAATTTGGCTGGCATCATAGTCTTTAGCCAATTCGCGTTTCTTGGCCATTTTTTCTTCTTCAGAAACAAGGTCCTCTGGTTGGACGAGTGTTTCTTCATTGATCAACATTTCGTTTTCATTGTTATTTTCATTAGCATTGTTTGCCATTTTCCCACTCCTATTACGTGAATTATTCAATCTCAATAGCGCCATGGGATTTTAGGCCACGCCTCACCCGCACGCTTACTTATTCCGCTATCGCGCCTGCATCAATATTGAAAACTCTTGGTTGTTCAATTAATTCTCTTTGAATACCATCTAAACTTGTTGTTGTTAAAAAGGTTTGTACTTTCGACTGTATAGACTTCAATAAGTGGGTTTGTCGCTCATTATCTAATTCACTGAGTACGTCATCCAAAAGTAAAATAGGGTATTCCCCTAAAACTTCATGCATGCATTCGATTTCTGCTAATTTCATACTCAATACAGTCGTCCGTTGCTGCCCCTGGGAACCAAATTTCTGCACATCACGGCCATTCACCTTAAAGGTCAAATCATCCCGATGTGGACCAACCAAAGTAACCCCTCTGGCTAATTCATGATTTTTCTTTTCTTTAAATGTCGTCATCAACTGCTGGTAAATGGCATCTTCCGTCATATCTAAAGTCAATTCAATTGGACCACGATAGGCTAAGGTCAACTCTTCAAGCCCGTGTGAAATGGTTAAATGAATGGGTTTAGCCCATGATTCCAATTGGTCTACAAAACGTAGCCGTTGGTATATAACATGGGTAGCAGACGCCGCTAACTGTTCAGTGAGAATATCTAAATAAATTTGGTCTTGGGTTTCTTTATATAATAACTGCTTGAGGTAGGCATTTCGTTGCTTTAATAATCGATTATATTGGACCGACTCATACAGGTATTTCGGGCTCATTTGCCCAAGCTCCATATCAATAAACTTCCGTCTAAGTTGCGGGGCACCTTTAATCATTTCTAAATCTTCCGGGGCAAAAAGGACCACATTCAATTTGCCAATATAATCACTCATCCGGTTTTGGTTTAAGTGGTTGACTTTTGCGCGTTTACCAGATTTCGTGATAGTTAGCGCTAGTGGTAATTCTGGATTCGTTCTCGTTGATATACTACCTTCAATACGCGCAAAGTCTTGTTGCCAACGGATGGTATCTTTTTCATTGGCCGTACGGTGACTTCTTGCCAGTGACATCATATAAATAGCCTCTAATAAAGATGTTTTCCCCTGGGCATTCTCGCCAATAAATACGTTCACCCCAGGAGAAAATGTGACTGTTAGCTCTTCATAATTTCTGAAGTCTTTTAACTTAATGTCATTTAGCTGCATGTCCATCACCATGCGCTTCATGGCTTTCGATGATAAATTCACCTTCATTCGGTATCGCAATAACCATACCTGGATATAATTTACGTCCACGTCTATTATCAATTTCGCCGTCTACAACGACATCATTTTCTTGTAGATACCATTTCGCTTCTCCGCCGGTACCTATTGCACCAGAAATTTTTAATAACTGACTCAATGTAATATATGCTGTTTCAATTTTTACGATTTCAGCCATCATTTCACCCCACATTCATATTCCAAATTCATATTCCAAATTCGCTCTTCACATAAAATAAATCGTCTCTTCTTGCCATCACTGGACACAGCTAGTGGTCCTTAGCAGATTCAACGATTTCACTTTTATTTATACACCTTTAATTATACGCTAATTTACCTTATTTAGCAAATAAAGGCCCTGTATTAAAAGTTGGCATTTTAGATAGGGAAATACCTAGAATCTTATTTAAAGGGCTTAAAAGTCAAAAATTGGCTCATTTTTGAATATCAATCGAAAAAAAGGACCAAAACCAGTAAATGATTTTGATCCTTATTCATTTGGCTAACCATATGAAAATGATTTGACCATCGACATCAATTCTTAGCACTTTCGTCATTTATTCAACTAGCTTCAATTAACCTCTTGGTGTACGAATTGGGGTAATTAATTGAACGAAATTGAAGTTATCCGTTTGATCACTTGGTAATAGGGTGAATGGATGTGAGGATGACTGGAAGCCAATTTGTACGTTTTGTTGACCAAATGATTTCAAGGCTTCACGTAAGTAGTCAGGGTTGAAGGAAATTTCTAAAGCTTCCCCTTCAGCTTTCACTACATTGATTTCTTCTTCTACATTCCCAACTTCAGCAGACTGACTAGATAAGATAATATCTTGGTCTGAAATATTCAAGCGAACCACATTATTTTTACCTTCATGACTTAAAATCAAAGCACGTTCAACAGCATTCACTAATTCACTCGCTGCCACTTCAATAACTGTTGAGTGGTCATTAGGTAATAAACGGTCTGTATTTGGGTAATTACCTTCTAGTAAACGAGAGTATAGGTAGATATTACGAGCTTTAAATAGTACTTGATTGTCTGTCACCATCATCTCAATGTCTTCATTACTATCTACAATACGGATTAATTCTTGTAATGAACGACCAGGAATATTGATGTCTAACACTGTATCACCCGCCGCTTCTGGCATTATTAACGGCATAATACGTTGACTTAGACGATGAGAGTCAGTGGCAACTGCTTTTAACTCACCATTCCCAATTTCAAAATGAATCCCAGTGAAAATAGGGCGAATTTCTTGGTTAGATACAGAAATAATGGTTTGATTGACCACTTGCTTAAAGGTATCTGTTGGTAATGCGTAAGTTTGTTTTGCATCAATTTCAGGTAAACGTGGGTATTCACTACCATTAATGCCATTTAAGGTAAATGATGCACGGTCAGAAGTGATTTCTGTTTGGAAGTTTTCAACGACTTCTAAATTCATCATATCTGATGGTAATTTCTTCACGATTTCACCTAGGAAACGAGAAGGTAAGACAATATCACCAGTGGCTTCAATTTTTAACTTATTGTCATCATCTTTAGCGTCAATAAATGCCTCAATGGAAATTGTTGCATCAGAACCAGTTAAATAAAGGCCTTCTTCTTTAACTGAGATTTTAACACCTGTCAAAACAGGTATTGTTGTTCTTGAACTAATAGCTCTTTGAACGTCCGTCAAATTTTGAATAAAAATAGAACGATTAATAGAAAATTTCATGTGTGCACTCCTTATATATATATTTTAATTATAGATAAAAAAATAGTAATAGTAATAGTAATAGGCCCTGTTAATCTTGTTGATAACTTTTAGAAACCTTGTCAAAATATACTTTTCCACATGTGTATAAACTGTGGAAAAAACAGAGAGGTTATGAACAATTATCCACAACCTCTTTTTCTTACCTATATTTTAGCATAAGTCATTTCAAACGCTGACTTAGATGATGTAGATAAGTCATTATTTTTCTAATAAACGACGAATACTGTCAACATCACGTTCTAACTCACTTTTTTCATCGATATCTTTTTTAATCTTGTCATAAGCATGAAGGACCGTCGTATGGTCTTTACCGCCGAATTCTTGCCCAATTTTCGGTAGAGAAGCATCTGTTAATTCTCTACTTAAATACATGGCAATTTGGCGTGGAACCACGATTTGGCGTACCCGTTTCTTTCCTTTAAGATCAGAAACCTGCAAATTAAAGTATTGGGCCACTGTCTCAAGGATATTTGGAATAGTTGGTGAATTACTTTTCACATTACTCTTATAATTTCTGAGCGCTTTCGCTGCAGTATTTGGCGTTAAGTCTTCTTGGTTCATGACCGCAAAGGCCTGTACGCTAGTTAAAGCACCTTCCAATTCACGAATGTTGGAGTCAATTTGTCCAGCAATATATGAGAGGGTATCGTCCGGAATTTGTAAGCCATTGACATTGGCCTTATTGCGCAAAATGGCAATCCGTGTCTCTAAATCTGGCGGTGTAATATCCGTTGATAAGCCTTGTTTAAAGCGAGAAACTAACCGGTCCTCTAACTCAGGGATCTGACTAGCGTCGCGGTCACTGGTTAAAACGATATGTTTATTATTATTGTAGAGCACGTTAAATGTATGGAAGAATTCTTCCTGGGTAGACTGTTTGTTCCCAATAAATTGAATATCATCCACTAATAACATATCGACTGTACGATACTCTTGGTGGAAGGCGTCTGTAGTGTTCTTACGAATGGCATTAATAAAGTCATTCGTGAAGGTTTCACTAGAGACGTATTTTATTTTGGCATTTGGATTTGTCCGTAATACTTCATGGCCAATTGCTTGCATCAAGTGGGTTTTACCTAACCCTACACCACCGAAGAAGAATAGGGGATTGTAGTCGCGGCCGGGGCCTTCTGCGACAGCTAAAGCTGCAGCATGAGCCATTTTATTGCCTTCACCGACGACGAAGTTATCAAAGGTATATTTTGGATTTAATAAATCTGATCCGTTGTCTTCAATATTGTCATTATGATTGTTTACTTGAATTTGATTGGCTGATTGTGACCGATCATCTTTTAAACTCACGACTAGGTTCACGTCATGGTTTAAGTATTCAAATAAAACTTGTCGAATCTGTATCGAATAATGTTTCTCAATATGGTCCTTGTGGAGCACTGAAATGGCTTTTAAATACAAGGTATCGTTCTCAAAGGCAACTGGATCTAGGTCTTTAATCCAAGTATCAAAACTTGTTTTAGGCAACTCTTCTTTGAAGTATTGGGTGACGTAATCCCATAATCGGTTTAATTCACTCATATATCTCCTAGCTCCTTAGTGTACAAAATTTCTACATCAAACATATTTCAATATGTTTGTACGACGAATCTTTAAATTCGTTAAGCTTATTCATAATATCATGAAAAAAAACAGTTTTCCACAGAAAAATCAGGAAGTGAATAAAAATTATCCCAACTTTTGACAAATGTTTTCCACAAGATGTGAATAAACCTGTTAGCTTTTTAGAAAATATAAAGTCTTGTGTATAATTACCCTTATTCAAAGAGCAAGTTATAAGGGTTTTAGACGAGTTATCAACAGATGTGGAAAAGTTTTACAAAACTGTGGATTTGTTGAAAAGTCTTTTAAAAACCTTGGGGATGAATTTTAACTTGCTGCAACTAACCACAGGCTTGTGCAAATTTCGTACACACTTTGTGAATAAGAGTTTACCATTTTTTTCTTCACATAGTTTGTGAAATTTAAAAGTAGGGCTTGTGAAAAAAATAAGGGTCAATTTTAGGAGGGTTTTTCTTTTTGCCAGAAATATCTGTTATAATATAGGCGAGTCTTATTGGTCGAAAAGATTGAAAAAACCAATATTTGTACAGAAAGTATTGTGATATGGGTTATAATGTGGTAAAATCTTGATTACGAGTGCGAAATTTCGCACCTGAAATTGAATTTCGACTTTTTATTGTATATAATATTACAGTCGTTTTATATTAATGAAAAAACGAAAGACTTAATCGCAACAGGAGGTGCAAGTAATGAAAAGAACATACCAACCTAAAAAACGTCATCGTCAAAAAGTTCACGGTTTCCGTAAACGTATGAGCACTAAAAACGGTCGTCACGTTTTAGCAGCTCGTCGTAGAAAAGGAAGAAAAGTTATTTCTGCATAAGATCACATTAATATGTGGTCTTTTTTTATTAAGGAGGCGAACTTACGTGCGGAAATCTTATAGGGTCAAATCTGAGAAAGATTTTGGCAAGGTATTTCATCACGGTCATAGTACTGCGAATCGCCAATTTGTTATTTATCGACTGGAGAAGGACCAACCCCATTTCCGGATTGGTATCTCTGTAGGTAAGAAAATTGGAAACGCTGTTACTCGTAATGCAGTGAAGCGGAAAATTCGTCAAAGCATTACCGAACTCAAGGCAGGCATTGATCCGTCCAATGATTTTATCGTGATTGCTCGTAAGCCAGCTGCAGATATGACAACAGCTGAAGTGAAAAAAAGTTTGATTCATGTGCTATCTTTGGCGAAAATTTATCATCCGATAAAAGAGCATACAAAAGCAAAGCCATTACCACATGAATAGTAGAATTCGTGGAGGATTTGTAAAAATTGAATATTCGAAGTAAAAAAATGTGGAAGATTTTAGCAATCACCATGATGGCTGTTATCTTTCTAGCGGCTTGTGGGACAAGTCCAATCGATGAGCATTCGACTGGATTGTGGGACCGTTACATCGTCTATAACTTCTCACGTACTATTGTGTGGTTATCAGATATTTTTGGTAACTATGGTGTTGGGATTATCGCCTTTACTTTGATCATCCGTATCATCTTGATTCCATTAACCAAGTACCAAACACAAAGTACTGAAAAAATGCAAATGATGCAGCCTGAGCTAAAAGCCTTGCAAGAAAAATATGCATCCAAGGATCCTGAGACTCAGCAAAAATTACAAGAAGAAACAGCCAAGTTAAATGAAAAATATGACTACAGCATGTGGTCTGGTTGTTTACCAATGTTAATTCAATTGCCAATCTTGATGGCCTTATACCAATCTATTTCTAGAACAGAAATTCTAAGCCAAGGTCACTTCCTATGGTTAGAATTAGGTGTTCCTGACCAACTATTTGTAATCCCAATCATTGCAGCTATGCTAACATGGTATAACACACGTTTGACAACAATTGGTACACCAAATAGCAATCCATCTATGGCGATGATGCAATGGACAATGCCAGTAATGATTTTATTTATGGGTGTAACGTTACCGTCAGCAATTTCACTTTACTGGGTGGCGTCCACTGGATTTACAATTCTTCAAACATTAGTGATGAATAATCCTTTTAAGAAACGCGATGCACGCGAAGAACAAATTCGTAAAGAGAAAGAGCTAGAACGTCGTTTAGAAAAAGCAAAACGTAATCCTAATGGTAAGAAGAAATAACAGGAGGTTCTTGTATTGAAAACTGAAAGATTTGAAGCGACTTCAGTCGATGCTGCTATTGCCAAAGGCTTGCAACAACTTCGGTTGGCGCGAGAAGATGTTGAAGTTCAAGTAATTCAAGAAGCCAAAAAAGGATTTCTCGGTTTAGGGGCAAAGGATGCAGTTGTAGCCATCCATTACACTGAACGAGAAGTATCCGAAATTGATACCACAACAGATGATTTATTGGCCTTCTCTGATTTAGGTCAAGAAAACACATCAGTAGTGGCGCCATCTGATGATTTAGAGGATCAACCATCTGAACATACAGATATAGAAATCAATTCAATAGCAGATGAAACTGAAGAAGTTGTTGAATCAACAAATTTTGAGGAAGAGCTAGAGGTCCAAGACGCTGAGTCTGAATCGGAGCAAGAAGTTGAAGAATCACTTGCCTATGATGAAGTGACTACTGAAAAGTCTGAACCATCGATTAATGAGGAAACGCCTACTGATCAAGTAAATATTGCTGAAGTAGCAATTGAATCAGAAGAAGTGGCAACTGAAGTAGTTGAAACGCCTGTTCAAGCGTATCAAAACTTAGATTTGGTAGATGAAGACTTCAAAGATGTGGAACATGTTGCTGAATACCTGATTGACGTGTTGGCATCCTACCTAGTAGACGCCAATATTGAGGTTGAAGACCGTGGCCGCACTGTTATTTACAATATCCAAACTGAGAAAAAAGGGTTGGTTATTGGTAAACACGGTAAGATCATTAACTCATTAGAAACACTTGCCCAAGTGATGACTCACCAATATGTGCGCCCACATGTCAAAGTGATTGTAAATGTCGGCAACTATCGGGAAAGACGTCAAGAAACATTAGCAAGATTAGCACGTAAAACAGCGGACCAAGTAGCCAAGTCAAAACAACCTGTTTTCTTGGACCCACTACCTGCTGCGGAACGTAAAATTATCCACGCGCAACTGGCTAGATATTCATATATTGCGACCCATTCTGAAGGGAAAGAGCCACATAGATATCTAGTTGTATCTTACAAGGATTAAAAAAATAAAAACTACTAAAAGCAAACGACCCCCATTATCACTAGATTTTGAGGGTCGTTTTTGGGTTATTATCATTTTATAATATCTTATTTTCTTAAACAAATTGCCCCAGATTCACATCATATAGCCCATTATCTGTTAGCCGTAATTCTGGAATGACCGTTAAAGCAATGAAAGATAGGGTCATAAACGGATCGATAGATTCAGGCACACCAAGTGCTCTAGCATGCGCCACCATCTTGTTTAGTTGCGCTTGTACCGTTTTGCCTGACTGAATACTGATAATACCAGCTAATTCTAGTGGTAAGGCTGCAACAATTTCTCCCTTAGAAGCAATCACATAGCCTCCCTGAATACGGTCCAATTCTTTCACAGCCAGTAGGATATCCGCGTCATTATCACCCACAACCGTAATATTATGCGCATCATGGGACACACTAGTCGCAATCGCGCCATTTTCAATATTATAGCCCTTAATCGCGCTCACACCGATACCACCCGAATGACCGTGACGTTCAATCACACAAGCTTTATTGAAGACCTTATTGGCTTCAAATTTACTTTCTACACTAGGTAATATCTCTTCAGAACCTCTTGTCAAAATGGATTGTGCCACCAAGTTGATAACCTTTACTGGCGAGTTATCTGCCTTTAATTCAAGGTCTTCTTGGTTGATTTCCGGCAGTTTAACTGAATTTAAGAGGTCAGTGTCTGTTACGGGCGCAATATTTTGGCTATTTAATTGGTCGAAATCAATAATTTCCCCATTTTTGATGACAAGTTCAACTGATACTTGGTCAAGGTCATCAATAATGAGTAAATCAGCTAAGTAACCAGCCCCAACGGCCCCTAAATCATGTAAGTTATAGGCGCGAGCGGCATTATATGAAGCCATTTTGTAAGCTGTAGCAGCAGGGACACCTAGTGTGATCGCCTTACGGACGCAAAAGTCGATATGTCCTTCTTTTTCAATATCTTCAAGATGTTTATCATCCGTACAGAACATACACTGGTCTAGGGCGATATCATGTTCAACAAAGCCTTTAAGGATTGGCTCAAGGTTTCTAGCGGCACTGCCTTCACGAATCAATAATTTGAAGCCAGCCCGTAATTTTTCAATTGCCTCCTCGTAATTCTCCGCCTCGTGTTCAGTATCAATACCGGCAGCCCGATATGCTTGTAAGGGTTTCCCCGTTAAACCTGGCGCATGACCATCTACAATTTGGTTTTTAAAAAGGGCCAATTTATCCAGTATTTTCTCGTCAGCCTTGACCACATCATCAAACCGCATCATTTCAGCTAAACCAAAGACTTGCTTGTCTTCAAGGTAGGGCGCCATGTCGGCTGCTAGAATTTCGCCAGCCCCATTGTTGTCGATATCTGTTGCAGGCACACACGAAGGCATCATAATATGGGTAGTCATGGGCGTTTCTTCAATACTGGTCAGCATAAAGTCTAAGCCTTTTTGCCCAAGGACATTGACCAATTCGTGTGGATCGGCAAAAACAGTTGTCGTCCCTTTAGCTAGGGCGTATTTTGAAAATTCTAAGGGTGTCACCATTGCAGATTCGATATGCATGTGGGCGTCGATAAAGCCTGGTGCAATGTATTTGCCTGTACAATCAATGGTTTGCTTACCTTCGTACTTGCCTAAAGCCGCAATCCGGTTGCCCACAATAGCCACATCAGTTTGGATGATTTCTTCTGTAAATACATTAATCACATAGCCATTTTTTAAGACGATATCAGCTATTTCCTTGCCGTTTGCGACGTTAATTAGATTTTCCATGCTTGTCCCCTTTTTTAATACCTAGATGCCAAATATTGATAGTTAAACTTGTGGTAAGTAGTGAATCTTTCTTCACTACTTTAGGTCGATTAATTGGATTTAAAAATTTGAATAGTATTATACCCACAATCAGAAGCAAAAGTATATGAAAAATTGATAAAAATACGAATTATAAAATAAATATAATAAAATATTGTTCGGATAAAATCGGGTTGAACCAATAGATAAGGTCCTATCATTCGGAAGAAAGGGGTAAAATTCTGATTAAACCGAGGTTAACCTCCCAAATCAAATGAATACAAAAGTGTATTACAAAAAAACGCAGATTTTAAATCTACGTTTTAGCATATTTAGGTATCTGGCCACTTTTATTGAGACATTTTGACTTATTTTCGTTGAATCGGGTGACCACCAAAGCCAGAACGCAATGCGGAGACGACTTTGTTTGAAAAACTGTCTGGTAATTGACTGTCATTTCGAACAAATAGGGATTGGGCGATAATTGGAACGGGTACATCTAGTGATAACGCTTCTTCAACCGTGTATTTGGCTTCGCCGCTGGAATCTATTTTGCCTACGATATGATCTAACTGACTGTCGTCATTGAAACTTTCCTCTAAAAGTGCCATCAACCAAGATCGAACGACAGACCCGTTGTTCCACAGTTTAGCAACAGCTGCAAAATCAAAGTCATAATTTGAGGCTTCTAGGACGCTAAAACCTTCACCAATGGCCTGCATCATACCATATTCAATCCCGTTATGGATCATTTTCAAATAGTGACCTGACCCAAGGGGACCAGTGTATAAATAACCGTCTGTACAAGCAATATCACTAAAGAAGGGTTCAACAACTTTAAAGGCTGTCGGATCGCCACCAATCATCAAATTGACCCCATTTCTAGCCCCATCAATCCCGCCAGAAGTCCCACAATCTAACAAGTAAATCCCCTTATCTAATAGGATTTGCCCCATCAATAAGCTGTCTTTGTATTTTGAATTGCCAGAATCAATCACAATATCACCTGCCTGCAATGTTGATCCTAAGTCTTGAAGAATCTGATTGGTAATGTGACCAGCGGGTGTTGATAGTAAGATGATTTTTTCTTGGTCCAGTGCTTCTAGTAAGGCCTCCTGACTAGGGACTGTTGGAATCCCCTGCTTTGTTGCTAATTCTCTAGCCCGGGCTGAGGCATCGTAACCAATGATGTCCCAACCATGGTCAAGGCCATTTAAGGCTAAGTTAGCACCCATTTTTCCAAGTCCAATAATACCAATTTTCATATATTCCCACTCCTTTTTCTAAAGTCACCTAAATCTTAGCACGGAAAAATCTCCCCTTCATTTCAAGTTTGGCACATTTGATAACGACAAATATAGCGCTTTCAAAAGTTTGAAGAAAGGGATTTTGAGATTTATGATGGGAGTAATTTAAAAGTTTTGAGGAGGAATTTCAATGTCAGAAATGAGTACAAGTACAGTATCAGATGCAGGGACAAATACGAAAATTTCTATGAAAACTAGGATTCAAAAATTTGGTTCTTATCTGAGTAGTATGATTATGCCAAATATTGGAGCTTTTATTGCCTGGGGAATTATTACAGCCTTATTTCTAGCCACTGGTTGGCTACCGAATGAAGAATTGGCGCAAATGATTGACCCAATGAAAAATTATTTACTACCTTTATTGATTGCATATAGTGGTGGTAGTTTAGTTCACGGCCAGCGCGGGGCAGTTATTGGGGCGATCGGGACCATGGGTGTTGTGGTTGGTTCAGAAATCCCTATGTTTCTAGGTGCCATGCTGATGGGCCCGTTTGCTGGTTGGTTGTTAAAGCAATTTGACAATAAATTTGCAGATAAGATTCCGCAAGGTTTTGAAATGTTAGTCAATAACTTCTCTTCTGGTATCCTGGGTTTTATTTTAGCGGTACTTGGCTACTACTTTGTTGGACCAACGATTGGGGCCATCACAGATATTGCTTCTATTGGTATTGAAGCAATTATTTCAGATGGTTTCTTACCACTTGCCAATGTCATTACAGAACCTGCCAAGGTGATCTTTTTGAATAATGCTGTCAATCACGGTATATTTACCCCGTTAGGTGCCCAACAAGCACAAGAAGCTGGCAAGTCTATTCTGTATTTAGTATCTATTAACCCAGGTGTTGGTGGCGGTATGTTATTCGCTTATATGCTATTTGGTAGTGGGTCAGCTAAATCTTCCGCGCCAGGTGCCTTTATTATCCAATTCTTTGGTGGTATTCACGAGATGTACTTCCCTTATGTGTTAATGAAACCCTTGATGGTATTAGCGGTGATTGGTGGTGGGGTAACAGGTACTGCCATTTTCCAATTATTTGATGTGGGACTTGTGGGACCTGCGTCACCGGGATCAATTATTTCAGTGGTTGCTATGACACCACCGGGCGATTTATTTGGTATCTTATTAGGTATGTTCGGCGCTTTCTTGGTATCCTTTGCCATTGGGGTTGCTATCCTCAAATTTGACCGTTCAGAAGGTAAGGATTTTGAAGCTTCTAAAGATGCCGTTCAAGCAGAGAAATTTGCTGCTAAAGGGCAAACGACAAGCCATACACCAGTAGCTGAAAATGTGGCCGACGTTCCAAAAGCAGAAAACGTCAATAAAATCATCTTCGCTTGTGACGCAGGCATGGGTTCAAGCGCCATGGGGGCCTCTTTATTACGGAAAAAGGCTAAACAAATCAATCTGAATATCCCTATTTCAAATTCTGCCATCAACAACTTAAAGGATGAAGCCGGTACATTAGTTATTTCGCAGAATGAATTAACCCCTCGAGCACGCCGGCAAAATCCATCCGGTATGCACGTCTCAGTAGACAATTTCTTAGACGGTGACCGCTATGATGAGATTTTAGGAGCCATGATTGCGCAACCAATTGAGATTAAAGAAATAGACAATACGGCATCAAGCCAAACAACAAATATCACTATTCAAAATATTGATAATATCTATTTACCATTTGAAGATAAGGTAGGTAAAACCACCATGGCGGCGTCTATTTTACGAAACAAATTGAAGAAGGCCAATATCCATGATGTGACGGTCAAGGGTGTGGCAGTTGAAGATTTAGACCATATCAACAAAACCGACGCTACCTTAGTTATCGGAAGCCAAGCGATCGTCCAAGCCTTACAGGACTTATATCCAGATTTAAATGGCTTGGTTATTGAAAATTTACTAGAAGCCAGTGCTTACGACCAGCTGATTGAATCATAAGGAATTGGAAATATCGGAAAAATCATTAGTAAATAAATAAGAAACAAGTGTGTAACACGGGAAACGAATAGAAAACAGATAGGAATTAAACAAAAGGAAGGGGCGGGTGCCAAATGTATCTTTCACAGCGGGAAGCCATCATATTAGACCAGTTGTTATATAGTCATACTGAAATCCCCATCTCTTCTTTTCAAAGTTTACTGCAAGTGAGTCGACGAACAGTCTACCGGGAAATTACGAATTTAGAAGCATCACTCAAAACTTTAAATGTTGAGATTATCAACGAACGGAACAAGGGCTATAAACTTGTTGGGCATGCGGAAACTTTAAATATATTAAGGGAAGAAAATACTGCTCGAAATCAGTATGTTTTCTCCAAAGATGAACGCCAAGATGGTATTATTACAACCTTATTAGTCAATGAAGCGCCGGTGACGGCAGAAGTTTTAAGCCAACAATTTGCTGTCAGTTTAAATACTATCTACCAAGATATAGATGCGATTGAAGAAAGATTGGGGGCTAATCGGGTAAACCGGTTACCAGCGCAAGGATTTACCTTGGATGTGGATGAAATCAACAACCGAAATATTGTGGCGACAACCATTTTCAACAATCTATCTCCGGCTGATAGCGCAACTTATCTATCCGATTTATCTGAAATTGGCGCTGCCATCGATAAACCCTTCTTCCTCACTTTTATTTCCGATACCAGTTTGAAAGCAGTGGTAGAAAGTTTTCATCAGAGTGACCTAAATGCAGGTAAGAAGATGAATGACAATCAAATTCGACCTGTTTTGATTCAATTGGCTTACGCTCTTGACCGGATGCAGGCAGGCTTTTCCATAGGCGATATTGTCAGTATTGAGTCCAATGTCCCAAGCGATATCATCCACTTGGCTTATCAAATTACGGGTCATATTGCTAATCAATTGAAAATCAACATTCCAATCAATGAGCGTAATTTATTAGTGAACCAATTGGAAGGCATCAATTTTAAGAATAAAGAATCGATCTTCAATATCAACTTTGATACCCAATTATCCTATAAGGTACAGAAGTTTATCCGACTTGTTTCTGAAAAAACGAGTAACGATTTTAGACAGGACAAGCGTTTGTACAAGGGGTTAATTTCTCACATTCGGGCCGCCTTGAAGCGGATTGAAAATGACCCCATCACGAGTTTCAAAGACACTAGTTTAGAACCGGTTGTCAACCAATACAAAGACTTGTATGGCAAAGTAGAAGAAAGTTTTAAAGCAGTTTTTTCAACCGATATTTCACACGAAGAAGCGGCTTATATATTGATGCATTTTGCAGCATCTTACGAAGCAGGACCTTCATTAAACTATCAACCACGGTTACTGGTAATTGTCTCCAATTATGGTGGGACTGGGAAAATTATCAAAGAGCGGCTAGAAAAGCAGTTCCATGCCATTTTTCAAGTGGATATCACACAATTATCTAAAATAGACCAATTAGATGTCGGGTCATATAGTATGATTTTGTCGACAGCACCGCTTAAAAATTTCCCAGTTGAATACCAATTGATATCACCGGTACTAGCTGACAAGGATATTGACTTGTTAAAAGACTTTATCGAAACCTACAAATTAGGTCATAAGAACCCTTTGACCAACCAGTTTGGGGATGATCATTATAAATTGACCTTTGAAGAGATGCGAGATTCCATCTTGATTGCGGATGATTTGGTAAAGCAGTTTGAGGTAAAAGACATTAACAGCAAAGAGCATGTGGACGCGACTGTTGAGGCAGTAATACAATCGCTGAAACCACTTGCTGTGTCAGATGATGCTTTGGTGTCACAGGCGATTATTAAACGCTACAAGACCACACCAATTGGTATTCCAAAGACCAATATGTCCCTCTTCCATAGTGTGCACGAAGATGTGAAAATACCGGTGTTTAAGGTCTACAACCTGTCGAGTCCCTTTTATGTTGAAGGAATGGACCGGCAGATGATCTTACTGAAACGAATCCTATTATTGTTGGCACCAGCGCCACTAGATGCCAATGTTAAAACTGTTTTGGGCTGGATTAGTCAATCTATTATCGAAAATAATATCAATACCGATTTATATAATACTGGGAATGAAGAAACTTTAAGAAATTTACTGAGTAGACTATTTGTTGAAGCAGTACAGGAGTCAGGAAAGGACGATGATTAAATGGAAATCAATCAAAACATGGTAAAATTAAAGCAAGATTTTCAAACGAAGGAAGCAGCAATAAGGGCAGCAGGGCAATTGCTAGTCGATAACGGGCATGTTGATTCCTCTTATGTGGAAGCTATGCTCGACCGCGAGAATGAGGTAACAACTTACATGGGTAATTTCATTGCTATCCCTCATGGTACGGATGAGGCCAAAACAAGCATCCATTCAACAGGTATTTCGGTTCTACAAATCCCGTTTGGGGTAGATTTTTCTGACGACGCCAATGAAGAAAAGATGGCCATGGTTGTCTTCGGGATTGCCGGGGTTAACAATGAACACCTGGAATTACTGTCTAAGATTGCTATTTTCTGTTCAACCCTTGATAACGTGGTGAAATTGGTAAATGCTGAAGATGAAGCAGAAATTATGACTTTGTTGGATAGCGTTGAAGCAGCCTAATATAGAAAAATAAATGAACGCATAAGGAGTTAACTTAACTTTAGGGGTAAGTTAGCTCTTTTTTATTTAGTTTTTTGGCTGAAATAATCATTTTTTAAGGAGATAAAATACAAAAATGTCTAAAAATGTATTTATAATGTATTTTATATATAAATAAAAAACGCAAAACCCCATTATGCTAAAGGTTATAAAATAACCCAAAGTATATCGCGTGAATATCACTTATAAATATAGTAAACTAGAAGTAGCCTTAAGGAATTCTTTATTTTTGAAGTTTTCCAAATAAATTTTAGATAAACAAAAGGAGATGGAAAAAATGGATTTAGCAGGTTTATGGGCTAGCTTAGCTGCTAGCATACCAGCCGTCATTGGTGGTATTTTATTAATTCTTGTTGCGTGGATCGTGGCAGTATTAGTTAAAAAGGCAGTTTCAAAAGGTTTACGAGCAGTAGGTTTACCTAGTCGCTTCGTGAAATGGAATGTTGCAGAGACTGAGGATCAAGCGGAAACAACGATTGATACTATCGCGCAAATTCTATACTATATCGTTTGGGTGCTATTCTTACCTGGCATCTTCGATACATTTGGTTTAACTTCTATCGCGACACCAATTCGTGATATGACATCAAATGCTTTAGCTTTCTTACCATCAATCGTTGGCGCAATCATCATTATGATTGTGGCGGTAGTGGTAGCGCGTTTAGTGAAACAATTAGTTTACTCACTAGTTAAAACAGTCAACATCGACAAATATGTAGCTAAATTTACTGGTAACAAAACAGCAGATGGTCAAACAGCAGATACAATTGCTAACGTACTTTCTTATGTAGCTTACATTGTTGTCTTCATTCCAATTGCAGTTGTAGCCCTTGAAACATTAGGTATTTCTTCAATTGCGACACCAATCATCGGTGTGTTAAATAGTATTGCTGCTGCAATTCCAAATATCTTAGTAGCGGTAATCTTATTAGGTGTTGGATTTGCAATTGCTAAAGTCATTGGTGACTTAGTACAAAACTTACTTGAAGGTACTGGTTTAAACAACTTGTTCAACCGTGAAACTGGTGCAGCAACTAAAAACATCAATGTTTCAGAAATCATTGGTCAAGTAGTTGCAGTAGTCATTGGTTTATTCTTCACAGTTGAAGCCTTAAACGTATTAAACTTAGCAATCTTAAACACTGTCGGTGCAGCAATCATTGCTTACCTACCGAACGTATTAATTGCCTTAATTATCTTAGGTCTTGGTATATTTGGTGGCCGTTTCGTTGGCGACTTAGTGAATAAAGCAACTCAAAGTAAATGGGTTGGCGAAATCATTAAAGGCGTATTCGTAGTCTTCTCAGTATTTATGGCATTAGATCAATTGAACTTTGCGAACAATATTGTGAATATGGCCTTCCTATTCATCATTGGTGGTCTATCAGTTGCCTTTGCCTTATCATTTGGATTAGGTGGACGCGACTTCGCGAAAAAACAATTAGAAAAATTAGATAAAAAAATTGAAGAAGAATCTGGTCAAAACAACAACAATATTGACCAATTCTAATGATAATAAAAAATAAGATTTTACCCCTGGCTGTGTGCTGGGGGTTTTTCTTTTTGCGATTCAATTGCTTGAAATCTTTAATACTGGCCTAAGTTTTACCTTATCGCTTTAACTATATTACGAAAACAGATACAATAAAAGTGATAAAAATATTCATGATTGATTCTGGGAGGTGTCAAAAATGAAACAGAAAGCAACATGGTTTTTACTCTTGAGTACGTCATTACTGTTAGGTTCATGTTCTTGGCTTAATAACGCAGAAGATATTTATGATGAAAGTGAGGCTTCCTCAACTGAACAAGTATCCTCAAGTGCTGGTCATCGTGTCAATGATGATGCATCAGAAGACTCACAATCCAGTCCGTCGAGTTCAGCGGTAGAAGATGACACAGATGATGAAGCAAGTGAAAGTTCATCCTCAGAAGAAGCGCCAGCCTTAACAGTGGCTGATTATTTTCCACTGACAACTGGTTATGCCGGTGAATTTGCGGGTACTGGGAATGAGTATGCTGGTTTTAGTAGAACCTATGATTATATTGAGGACGATACGATATATATGCGGACGAACAATGGCGGGACATCTGTTTTAGAGCTGGTAGAAGTAACTGAAGATGCGGTGCGTGTGGTCTATACTCAGCCGGAATTCTATGCGCATGAGAAGATAGATGCGGCAGCCTTAATTGATCCAGAAAATACAGAGACCTTACTTGAAGCGCCTATAGCATTAGGTCATTCTTGGGAAACAGGCCTTGGTACTACTAGGGAAATCACTGCGATTGGTGTCCCTATGTCGACTCAAAATGGTCTATATGACACGATTGAAGTGACTGAAGATACGGGTGATTTTGTGAATAAAGAATATTATGCAGCCGGCGTTGGTTTAGTTTATGCCTCAAGTGAATCAACAGACCCGGATGCCCCGTATACTGTAGTCCAAGATTTGGCTGAATTGAGTACTGAAGGTTGGGCCGAACCAGTTTCAGTCTACTATCCAGTAGCTAAAGATGAATACACACAAGCTAACGAGTCAGTCAATATCACAACCAATGATGATATGACTGCAGCTTTTACAAGTCTATTCCAAAGCGAAAATGACAGCCGTCCGCAATTATTACCAGCGGATGCAGCAATTCAAAGCTTAACAACTGAAACAAATGAAGAAACATTTGAAAAGACGCTTTATGTCGACTTTTCGTCTGCTATTACAGCTTTGGCGGATGACGAATGGGGTATGCAAAAGCTCAATAGTATCATGGCTAGTTTGAAGAGCTACTATAATGCAGACTATATTGAACCGCGTATCGATGGCGATCCTATTGAAATCGACGGACTAGTAGGGTTGAATGAAGCCAATCCAGTATTTGAAATTCCCGAATCGGTCATGAACGCCAGTATGATTGAAGAGTAAAACATATAACGCTAAGGGGTATGACACGACTGCCATACCCCTTATTTGTGCCTTTAAATATTATGCTTCAATGAAGACTTTATTGTTTACTTTTAAATGGAGATTGCGTATAATACCGAATGTATAAAAAAGTAGTTTGACAGTCAAAGTGTCTTTCTAGTCCGACCAGGCCATGGGAGGGGTAGATTGGGCGCTTTTTTATTTGCACAAATATAAACAATAGTAGATAAATTTAGATAGAAAGGAACATATTCATGATTACTCGTGGTTTTGATACAATTGCGGCTATTTCATCGGCGCCGGGCGAAGGTGCGATTGGAATTGTCCGTCTTTCAGGTGATGACGCACTAGCGATTGCAGATAAGGTTTATAAATTAGGTCAGAAAAAACTGAGTACGCAAGATAGTCATACCATTCACTATGGCCATATTGTGGATCCAAAAGATGGTCAAGAAATTGACGAAGTGATGGTGTCTGTTATGCGGGAACCAAAAACATTTACCCGTGAAGATATTGTTGAGATTAATACTCATGGTGGGATTGTGGCGACAAATCGCGTGCTGGAACTCGTTTTGCGGGAAGGGGCTACCCTAGCAGAACCCGGTGAATTTACCAAACGTGCCTTTATCAACGGCCGTATTGACTTAACCCAAGCAGAAGCTGTGATGGATTTAATCCGTGCCAAGACGGATCGGTCAATGGATTTGGCTGTAAAGCAGTTGGACGGAAAATTATCCAATTTAATCGAAAATTTACGTCAAGACATTTTAAATACCTTGGCGCAAGTTGAAGTAAATATTGACTATCCGGAATACGATGATGTGGAAGAAATGACCCTTAAATTATTGGGTGAGAAGACAACTATTATCAAGGACCGAATCGATGGCTTATTATCAACCGCTAAACAAGGGAAAATATTGCGTGACGGGATATCAACTGCCATTGTGGGTCGTCCAAATGTGGGGAAATCATCCTTACTAAATGCCTTATTAAGAGAAGAAAAGGCCATTGTAACGGATATCGAGGGGACAACTCGTGACACGGTTGAAGAATACATCAATATCCGCGGAGTACCCTTGAAATTAGTGGATACAGCGGGTATTCGTGACACAGAAGATGTGGTGGAGCGTATTGGTGTGGAACGGTCGAAGAAGGCTTTAACGGAAGCAGAATTGGTGTTATTATTGCTCAACCAATCTGAAACCTTAACAGCTGGTGACCGAGAGCTTTTAGCCTTAACCCAAGACCATAAGCGAATTATTATCATGAATAAAATTGATTTACCAAACCAACTTTTAAAAGAATCCTTGTCAGAGTGGGTTGAAGAGGACGAAATCATTGCCACGTCTATGATGACTCAAGAAGGTATTGACGCTTTAGAGGAGAAAATTGCAGACTACTTCTTCTCTGGTCAATCAGGAGAAAAAGACGCGACATATGTTTCTAACGCCCGTCATATAGACCTTTTACAAAAAGCTAGTCAATCATTAGATGAAGTGAAAAACGGGATTGATATGGGCATGCCAGTTGACTTGATTCAAATCGACTTTACCCGTGCTTGGGAAATTTTAGGTGAAATTATTGGTGAAAATGCGCCGGATGAATTATTAACACAATTATTCAGTCAATTCTGTTTAGGTAAATAAAAGAAGCGTAGAAAGGATGAAATGATGCAAACTTACGAAGCAGGCAAATATGATGTCATTGTAGTTGGTGCTGGGCATGCAGGTAGTGAAGCAGCCTTAGCTGCAGCGCGTATGGGCGCTGAAACCATGTTAATCACGATTAATATTGATATGGTGGCCTTTATGCCATGTAACCCGTCAATTGGGGGACCAGCTAAAGGGGTAGTTGTAAGAGAAATCGACGCCCTTGGAGGTGAAATGGGCCGCAATATTGATAAAACCTATATCCAAATGCGTATGCTGAATACAGGTAAGGGACCAGCAGTCCGTGCCTTACGTGCGCAAGCAGATAAAGACGAATACGCTAAAGAAATGCGTAGAACTATCGAAAACCAAGACCACTTAACCCTACGTCAAGGTTTAGTTGACGACTTGATTATTGAAGATGATACGGTCAAAGGAATTATCACCAACACAGGTGCTATTTATCGTGCAGATGCTGTTATTTTGACAACAGGTACGGCAGCCCGGGGTGAAATTATTATTGGGGAATTAAAATATTCTTCAGGCCCAAACAACTCGCAACCGGCTGAGAAATTGACTGGGAATATGGCGGAAAAATATGGTTTCGATATTGCTCGCTTTAAAACGGGTACACCGCCACGCGTGGACAAACGTACGATCAACTATGATGCAACGGAAATCCAACCGGGTGATGATGCACCGAATCATTTTTCATTCATGTCTAAAGACGCGGATTACTTACCATTAGTAGACCAAGTCCCATGTTTCTTGACCTATACCAATGAAGCAACCCATGAAACAATTCGTGAAAACTTACACCGTGCCCCGATGTTTACAGGTATCGTTGAGGGTGTAGGTGCCCGTTACTGCCCGTCAATTGAAGATAAGATTGTGCGTTTTGCAGATAAACCAAAACACCAAATCTTCCTTGAACCTGAAGGGTTAGACAACGAAGAGATCTATGTCCAAGGACTTTCAACTTCACTACCAGAAGACGTTCAAAATGACATGATTCATTCAATTAAAGGCTTGGAAAACGCACGTATCATGCGTAACGGCTATGCCATTGAGTACGATGTGGTGAAACCAAACCAATTGAAAGTAAACTTAGAGACAAAACAAGTGGCCAACTTATTTACAGCAGGTCAAACAAATGGTACTTCTGGTTATGAAGAAGCTGCTGGTCAAGGTTTATACGCAGGAATCAATGCCGTCCTAAAAATCCGCGGCGAAGAACCATTTGTTATTGGCCGTGACCAAGGCTATATTGGGGTAATGATCGATGACTTAGTCACAAAAGGGACAACTGAACCGTATCGATTATTAACATCACGCGCTGAATACCGTTTATTATTACGTCATGACAACGCTGATACTCGTTTAACTGAAAAAGGTTATGAATTTGGTTTAGTATCTGAAGAACAATACAACTTATATAAATCAAACCAATCAGAGGTTGCTGAAGAGTTAGACCGTTTAGCCAATGTTCGCTTGAAACCAACTCAAGAATTACAAGACTACCTTGCAGAGAAAAATTCTGCAGCTTTAAAAGATGGGATTATGGCGAGTGACTTACTACGTCGTCCAGAGCTTAAAATTGATGATATCCTTAAATTCGCCCCAAGCGACAAGGATTTATCACGTCAAGTATTAGAACAAGTTGAAATCCAAATCAAATATGCTGGCTATATTGTGAAAGAACAACGTAAAGTAGAAAAATTACATCGTTTAGAGCAAAAAGAAATTCCAGCTGACATCGATTGGGATGCCATCGACAGCTTAGCCACCGAAGCGCGTCAACGATTGAAAGAAATCGGCCCACGTACTTTGGCACAAGCCAGTCGTGTATCAGGGGTAAACCCAGCAGATGTATCCATTATTATGGTTTACTTACAAGGCGGGCATGTAGCACGCGTTTAACCAGTAAGTACATTAAAAAAGCTATCCCAGAAAATAGGGATAGCTTTTTATGATTTATCATCAATAGTGCATCATATTTACAGTCAAATGGTCTGTGATGGGCATCATTTCGGGTCTATTATAATTTGTGTTCTTCAAGGACCTTATCTTCTTTTAAAAAGCGGGCTATGCTATAATTTGATTGAGAAAACATTGGGAATTGAACGGAAAAGGCGTATTCATATGCTAGAACGTGTTATTTTCCATATAACTGAAATGCAAGAATGGGAAAGCATTTTACCAAGTATTTAATATGGCCTCAGAATTCAATATAGAAAGTAGACGATTATGAATCCAGAACAATTTAAAAGTAGCCTTGCTGAAGCTGGGATCCAACTAAATGACCAACAAATGGCACAATTTAACCGTTATTTCGAGTTATTAGTTGAATGGAATGAAAAAATTAATTTAACAGCGATTACGGCATTAGAAGAAGTGTATTTGAAGCATTTCTATGATTCGCTGACTGTAGCCATGCATGTAGAGATGGCTGACCAGGAATATCGCTTGGTAGATGTGGGTTCAGGAGCTGGTTTCCCAAGTATCCCACTGAAAATTGCCTTGCCAAACTTAGATATCACCATCGTTGATTCATTGAATAAACGCATCAACTTTATCAATGAAGTGGTGAATGAACTTGGTTTAGAAGGTGTGCATGCCTACCACGATCGCGCTGAAACCTTTGGTCAAAACCCACAATTCCGCGGCCAATTCGACTTTGCAACAGCTAGAGCAGTGGCCCGTCTTAACTTGCTAGCAGAATTTTGTTTGCCTCTAGTGAAAAAGGACGGCCAATTTCTAGCTATGAAAGCACAAAAATCAGATGATGAAATCGAAGAAGCCAAACATGCCATTGCTATTTTAGGTGGTAAGTTTGTTGAGGATATTCAATTTGACCTACCAGCTGAAGCAGGCGAACGTCATATTCTACGGATTGAAAAACCAAAAGAAACACCAAATAAATATCCACGTAAGCCAGGAAAACCAGCGAAAAGTCCATTATAGTTAATAGAAAGCTATACTCGGCAAAAGTATTTTATTTGATAATAGAATTCTTTAAACAATATAGGGGCTTTTTTGGTACAATGGTAAAGAATAAACGACATGACAAGCATAATATTGCGAAAAATAGTCCAAACTATTTTGAATGAATGCGAAAGGAACGGAAACGCATTCCGTTCCTTTTTTATCGAAAATGATGTATACAACGTAGGGGGTTAGAAAATGGGTAAAGTAATCGCAGTCGCCAATCAAAAAGGTGGTGTTGGGAAGACAACAACTACTGTCAACTTAGCATCCGCACTTGCCTATCAAGGAAAGAGAATTTTATTGATCGATAGTGATGCGCAAGGGAATGCGACCAGTGGTTTAGGGATTGCTAAGGGTTCTGTTGACAATAGCATTTATGACGTATTGATCAACGAAGTTGCCGTAAAAGACGCGGTAGTGTCTTCATCCCGCGAGAACCTTTCTGTTGTACCGGCAACAATTTCATTGGCAGGGGCTGAGGTTGAGTTAACCAGCATCTCCCACCGTGAACAAAAGATGAAAGAAGCCATCCAACCAATTAGAAATGACTATGACTATATCTTCATTGACTGTCCGCCTTCACTAGGTCACTTGACAATCAATGCCTTCACCAGTGCTGATTCCGTACTGATTCCAGTACAAAGTGAATACTACGCCCTAGAAGGATTAAGTCAATTATTGAACACAATCCAATTAGTTCAAAAACACTTCAATGAAAGCTTAAAAATTGAAGGTGTTTTAATGACAATGTATGATGCAAGAACAAACTTATCGAACGAAGTTGTAGAAGAAGTCCGGAAGTACTTTGGTCAAGCAGTGTATACGACCTTGATTCCGCGAAATGTGCGCTTGTCTGAAGCACCATCATATGGACAATCCATCATTGATTATGATATTCGTTCTCGTGGTGCTGAAGTGTATCTGGAATTGGCAAAGGAAGTGCTAGAAAATAATGGCGAAACAAACAAATAAGCATAATAAGGGACTTGGCCGCGGGATTGATGCCTTTTTTGGCGGCGAAGCACTTTTTACCCAGGATGAGACAGACCAAGAGCAAGTTGACGTAAAAGATACAGCTGAAACAAGTAAGCAAACTACAAGTGAAGCGACTGTTGAAGCCCCTGCGACTGACAAAATGGTGCAGGAGATCAGTGTTGAAGATATTCGTCCAAACCCTTACCAACCCCGACACCAATTTGATGAAGATGCCTTGAACGACTTGGCCAAATCAATTCAAGAGCAAGGCATATTTCAGCCGATTACCCTACGTAAATCTGCGGTGAAAGGGTATGAAATTATTGCTGGTGAACGTCGTTTTCGTGCGTCTAAAATCGCCGGTTTAACGACAGTTCCAGCCATTGTACGTGAATTTTCTGATGAACAGATGATCGAAGCGTCTATCATCGAGAACTTACAACGTGAAAACCTAACTGCCCTAGAAGAAGCTATGGCTTACCAACAATTGATTGATGTTTTAGCCATTACACAAGATGAAGCTGCTAAACGCCTTGGGAAATCCAGAACTTATATCACCAACCATTTACGTTTACTAGGTTTGAGTGACGATATTAAAGCCCTAGTGCAATCAGGTGCCTTATCAGCAGGTCAAGCCCGGACTATTTTAGGGTTAAAATCAAAAAAAGACCAATCAAGTTTAGCTAAGAAGGTTGTTGCAGAAGGCATTACCGTTCGCCAATTGGAGAAAATGGTGCAAGCCTTAAACCAGCCAGCGGACAAGGATATTAAAAAAGACGGCGGCAAGAAAGAAGTCGTGCCACCTTATATCCGTGAAAGCGAAGACCGGTTAATGGATAAATTTGGGACGAATGTCCAAATCAATAATCGCGGAAAACGTGGCAAAATCGAAATCGAATACCTTTCTGAAGAAGATTTAACTCGTATTCTAGATATTTTGAATATTAAATTTGAAGATTAGAGGTGTATGTCTTGGGAGACAAAGAATATGGCATGCACGATATCGTGCAAATGAAAAAACAGCACCCGTGTGGTGAAAATGCCTGGAAAATCATTCGTTTAGGTGCGGATATCCGCATTAAATGCCAAGGTTGTGGCCAATCAGTCATGATGCCACGCCGTGAATTTGAAAAGAAAATGAAGAAAATCATTCAACCAGCAGACAATAACTAGTGGTTAATGCCCGTTTTGCCTATATTGGTCTGATGTGTACAAATTTTCAATCATCAAAATGACTTAAATGATAGAAATAAAGAAAAAATACCCTTAATAAAGAAAGAAGCGTGAAGAAATGGCCTTAACTGCCGGAATCGTAGGTTTACCAAACGTTGGAAAATCTACCTTATTTAATGCAATCACAAAATCTCAAGTAGAAGCTGCAAACTATCCCTTTGCAACAATTGACCCGAATGTGGGGGTTGTAGAGGTACCAGATAGCCGTCTACAAACACTTACTGAATTCTACGTACCAAAGAAAACTGTACCAACAACTTTTGAATTCACGGATATTGCGGGAATTGTTAAAGGGGCAAGTAAGGGTGAAGGTTTAGGAAACAAATTCTTAGCCAACATTCGCGAAGTAGATGCGATTATCCACGTGGTTCGTTGCTTTGAAGATGGGAATATCACCCATGTTTCTGGAAAAGTAGATCCCGCTGACGATATTGAAACAATTAACCTAGAGTTAATCTTATCTGACCTAGAAACAGTCAATAAACGCTACGAAAAAGCAGTAAAAATGGCTAAATCAAAAGACCATGATGCAATCGTTGAAGCCAACGCTTTAGCTAAGGTAAAAGAAGTGCTTGAAGCTGGTAAATCAGCTCGAACAGTGACTTTTACTGAAGAAGAACAGCCATTTATTGACCGCATGTTCCTTTTGACAACAAAACCAATCTTATACGTAGCGAACGTAAACGAGGATGATGCAGCAACTGGTAACGACTATGTTGAAATCGTACGCGGTATTGCAAGTGAAGAGGATGCTGAAGTGGTAATTGTTTCAGCGCAAATCGAAGAAGAATTGGCGTCATTGGACGATGAAGACCGTGAAATGTTCATGGAAGACTTGGGGATGGAAGTATCTGGATTAGACCGTTTAATCCAACGCGCTTACACTTTATTAGGTCTTGAAACTTACTTTACTGCCGGTGAACAAGAAGTACGCGCTTGGACCTTCAAAAAGGGCATGAAAGCCCCACAAGCAGCGGGCGTCATTCACTCAGACTTTGAAAAAGGCTTTATCCGTGCAGAAACCTTATCTTATGAAGATTTACTGACTTATGGTAGTGAAAAAGCAGCCAAAGAAGCAGGTCGCTACCGTTCTGAAGGTAAGGACTACGTTGTGAAAGACGGCGATATCTTACTATTTAGATTTAACGTTTAAGATCATTCAGGAAAAAGGAGATTTGACCAACAATGGCAATAGGAAATGAGAAAAAATCGAGAGCTGAAATTCAAGCTGAACATGAAGCGGCTGAAAAAGCAGCCCGCCAACGCATCAAAGACGAACGCGAAGGCCTATACGCGGGTTTAACCAAACGTAACCAAGAATTTATGATCAAATTTTTGAATGAAATCAATGCTTTAGGTTACGATGGCGATATCGACTTAAAAGAAAATCAAATGTTGCATACCCTTATTGAAGAGCAAGATAAAGGGGTTACTGCTAAACAATTATACGGCACACCAACAACTTACGCCCAAGAACTACACCAAAACCCTAACGACGGTAATGGGACAGTTCAAGCAGGCGACAGCCCATTCTGGCATTACTGGGTTGAAGGTGGCTTATTAATTGGTGGTGTATTTGCGGGTATCTCTGGATTGACCTTATTAATCGGTTCAGAAAATGCCTCATCCGGCCCAGCTGGTTTATTCACCTTAATCTTGAACTTTATTGTTGGGGGGCTAGCAATGGCTGTTCTGACAACAAATCAACCAGATATGTCTAAACCGAAGAAAGAACGCGGCACTATGCGGTATATCTTGATTTCAGTAGCTGTTCTATTAGCTTGGATCTTACTCATTTCCCTAACTGAATTCTTGCCAGCGGGTATTAACCCAGAATTACCATTATTCGCTTACCTAGCCCTGGCAGTCCTAGGGTTAGCCGGCAGATGGTGGTTTAAACGTGAATTCAAAGTACAAAATACCTTATTCTAAAGACAAGGGTCTGTCAGTTATTCTGGCAGGCTTTTTTGATAGCTTCGAGTTGATATTTTTGGCATAACGAGGAAACTTCGTTAAGATAAAGGTATTAAAAGTACAAAGGACGTGTAATAAAATGGATGCAACAAATATTGATTTCTCAACAGTTTCAGATGACCTAGGATTTCGCTACGGGAAAGCAGACGCACCGGTAAAACTATATGCCTACTTAAACGTAGAATGTCCTTTTTCACGGAAATTCGAACAACAAAATACGGCGATTATTCAAGAATTCGTTGAAGCGGGCAAAGTACAATATATTGTGAAGCCTCTAGACCGCCCAACTGGTCACTTGCGAAAAGGGAATGTGATGCATAGTTACCTGACTTACGATGACCCGGAAAATGCCTTCAAGCAGTTAACAGAGATGTTTGCAACCCGTCAGGAATGGACGGAATTAGACGAAGCAGGCGTAGCAGCATATGCTGAAAACCAATTAGGTTACACTAAACAAGACAACGACGATACCCAAGAAGCCATTAAAGCTGAAGCGGTTGAAGTAGGGGCCAAAACAGTGCCAACTGCCTATGTATTTGGCCAAGCCTTTGACGAGCACGAAGACAACGAGACTATTCGCGAATGGTTTAACGCTGCTTACCAAACAGCTACTGCAACAGAAGCCTATGATTTCGGGGCCGACAAATTAGATTTAGACAAGGTTACGGATAAACGGGCTATTAAATACGGCCAAGATGATGCGCCAATTAAGGTGACAGAATATATCAACTTCCGTTGCCAAGGGTCTAAAAACTTTGAAGACGCCGTGTCTGAAAAATTAGAAGTCTTAGCGGATGAAGGGAAGATTCAACGGATTATCAAACACGTTGATATCGATAAGGCTGGCTTAGCTAAAGGGGAAGTAATTAACCGCTTTGTAGACTATAAGGACCAAGAAAAAGCCTACAAACAATTCAAAGAAATCTTCGCCCGTCATGGTGAATGGAAAACGACAGACTTTGGTGGCATCGTAGACTATGCTATTGAAACGCTATCTTACCAATACCAAGGCAACCGCCTGCAAAACGATGTCGTTAAAGCTGAATTTGAAGCGCTTGGCGGTACAGCAACCCCAACAATTGTCGTAAATAATGAAAAAGCTTTTGTGGGGCCAAATGCAGCAGCTGAATTAATTGCTTACTTAGACGAACAAATTGCTCGTTAATGAAAATATATAAGGAGGCATTTAAATGACCTTTCAAACAGATAAAATCACCTATCAAGATGCGATTAAACTTGGAAAGGATACAGCCAAGGTTAAAGTCGTTGAATACTACAACCTCGCTTGTCCGGATGCCTTAAATTACCAGGAGCAATTCGCCTTCTTCCTAGATCCATTAATTCAAACAGGGCAGGTGCAACGGATTTTGAAGCACTATGATAAAACCAGTCCGCGTCTACAGAAAGGTAATCTGGTCCATGATTACATCGACTACGACAACCAAGAAGCAGCCTATACTGTGGCAAACCAATACCTTCGGGCGCAAAATGACTGGGCGCGTCTAGATCTTGATAAAGTTGAAGCCTATTTAGCCCAACAAGGACGTGTGCAACAAGACAATAGTGAACTGGCAGCCCGCGTATTTGAAGAAGCACAAGCAGTTGGTGTCGGTGCGGTGCCAACAATTTTCATCGAAGACCATGCCTTCGTTGAAACAGTAGACCCAGAAGCCTTCAAACAAGCCATAATGGAAAGAATCTAAGTGTTTTGATTTTTCCCTGGCAAACTTATACGAATAATCAGTCAAAGGTCGTGACTTAATGTCACGGCTTTTTGTGTTGTATAAATATTGGATTTGTATGTTGAAAAAGTATGTCATTGTGTCATAGGTTTATGGGGGTCTTGTTAACAATGGTTTTTGCTATAGGTATAAGGTAAATATATCTAGGTAAGAGAAGAGATAATGCCTCTAGCCGATTTCCGAACGTTAAAATTTAATACAAGTTTTCAAAACCACATATTCCTTTTTCAACTAAATAAAAAGCGAACTATATCTTTAATATATAAAAAAAATCCATTTATTTACGAAATATAAGGTTGACCTTGTTGGTGTATGGTGGTAGGATAGTAAAAATCAATTTTATACAGAAAAGGGGAATGAATGACAATGACTACTGCATGGGAAAACAAGTTCGCTAAAGAGGGCTTAACATTTGATGATGTCTTACTATTGCCAGCACATTCAGAGGTGTTGCCTAACGAGGTAGACTTAGGCGTACAGTTGGCACCCAACTTGAAATTAAATATTCCAATCCTTTCAGCTTCAATGGATACTGTAACGGATGCGAGCATGGCCATCGCTATGGCACGCCAAGGTGGACTTGGTATTATTCACAAAAACATGACAATTGCCCAACAAGCGGATGAAGTACGTAAGGTGAAGCGTTCAGAATCAGGTGTCATTTCAGATCCATTCTACTTATTCCCTGAATCTTCTGTGAAAGAAGCAGTGGCATTGATGGGTCGTTACCGGATTTCTGGTGTACCCATCATCAATAATGAAGAAGACCACAAATTATTGGGAATCTTAACAAACCGTGACATCCGTTTCTTGGAAAATCATGACCAAGCCATTGAAAATGTCATGACTAAGGATGACTTAGTGGTTGCACCACAAGGGACTTCTTTAGAAGAAGCAAGCCATATCTTATACGAAAACCGTATAGAGAAATTATTACTAGTTGATGACCAAGGCCGTTTAACTGGCTTAGTCACCATTAAAGATATTGAACGGGTAACAGACTATCCAAATTCTGCTAAAGACGCAAAAGGTCGTTTGATTGCGGGTGCGGCAGTTGGGGTTACCTCAGATACATTTGAACGTGTTGCGGCTTTACTTGAAGCAGGTGCAGATGCGATTGTAATCGATACTGCACATGGTCACTCTGCAGGGGTTTTACGTAAAATTGCACAAATCCGCCAAGAGTTCCCAGAAGCTACTTTAATCGCTGGAAATGTAGCGACAGCTGAAGGTACGCGTGCTTTATATGAAGCAGGTGTAGACGTGGTTAAAGTAGGGATTGGGCCTGGTTCAATTTGTACAACACGTGTGGTTGCTGGTGTTGGTGTACCACAAATTACAGCGGTGTATGACGCAGCTAGTGTAGCCAACGAATACGGCAAGACTATTATTGCGGATGGTGGGATCAAATTCTCAGGTGATATTGTCAAAGCTTTAGCGGCTGGTGGCCATGCAGTGATGTTAGGATCAATGTTAGCGGGTACTGACGAAGCACCTGGGGAATTAGAAATCTTCCAAGGACGTCAATTTAAAACTTACCGTGGTATGGGTTCATTAGGGGCTATGAAAAAAGGTTCTGCGGACCGTTACTTCCAAGGTGAAGTCAACGAAGCCAACAAATTAGTGCCTGAAGGCATCGAAGGACGCGTTGCTTATAAGGGTTCAGTTTCAGGTATTATCTTCCAATTACTTGGTGGTATTGAATCAGGTATGGGCTATTGCGGTGCTGCAACAGTTGAAGACCTACGTCAACATGCACAATTTATTCGCATGACAGGTGCTGGTTTAATTGAATCGCATCCGCATGATGTACAAATCACTAAAGAAGCGCCAAACTATTCAAGAGGCTAATCGATTAAAGATGAAAATTTTCCAAGGGCAAGTTGGTCAGCAAGACTGCACTTGTCCTTTTTCAATGGAAAAAATCTTTAAAACGGGTCGGAAAAGCTTGTGATATCAAGTCTTAAGGCATTCTTAACTACTTTTAAATAGAAATATAGGACTTATGTGGTTGGGGTTTGTTAAAATAAGGTAGAGAAACTATAGCGTTCGGAGGATGACCTAATGAAAATTTTAATTACTGATGACGATAAGGAAATCGTTGAATTATTAACTATATATGCTACAAATGAAGACTACGAGGTAATCCAGGCTTTTGATGGGGATGATGCCTTGAAGAAAATTGCTGAGAATCCTGATATTGCTATGATGGTATTGGATATTATGATGCCTGGTAAGGACGGAATTACGGTGATCAAGGAGTTGCGGAAACGTGATGTGGATATGCCAATCTTACTATTATCTGCTAAATCGTCTGATATGGACAAGATTTCTGGTTTAACGACTGGTGCGGATGATTATGTGACGAAACCCTTTAACCCGCTTGAAGTCATGGCTCGTATCAAATCTTTATTGCGTCGTGCTTCTTCTGCTGGCGATGATTCAGCAACGATTGAGGTTGGTCCACTTGTGATTAATAAAAATTCTCATGAGGTAACGACAACGGATGGTCAACAAATTCAACTAACTGCGCTAGAATTTGGTATATTATACTTACTAGCTAGTAATCCAAATAACGTATTCTCAGCTGACGAGATTTTTGAACGTGTATGGCAGCAAGAATCTGTGGTATCAGCGAAGACTGTTATGGTTCACGTGAGCCATTTGCGTGATAAGATTGGTGAAGCTACAGGTGGGGACAAGGTGATCTCAACTGTTTGGGGTGTAGGTTATAAAATTACAGCCTAGTCGCTAAGTATAGAAAAAAGCCTGGTATCACGGCGGATGTTCAGTAAGACTGGGGAATGCGATATTGTAGTCAATGCCCCTAGTCTTTTTTACATTTTTATAGTAGTTGGGTAATCGGTTAGTTAGTTAATAGTCTAGTAATAGTTAGAAGGTGCGCTCTTGCAAAAAAAGAAAAGTAGAATGCATACAGAGCTTTTTTTTGAAGCGATTGTGTGGCTAGCGATATTGGTCATACTGTATTTTGGGTTAATGTTCGTGTTGATCACGGTCTATGAAACCAATTATTCAGTCTTATTACGGACATATCCTGGCTCTTTTTTTGTCCACCCACAATTTCAACAAAATTTCTTTCTGTCTCTAACCATGGTTTACTTGGTGATGAGTGTTTCCTTTGTTGGCTGGCGGATTTATCGTCGGCTACGGGCGGTTCAATTGGGCTATGTGCTTGAAGAGCTGCACTATATTTCACAAGGAAACTACCATCATAAGATTTCTACTTCCGAGTTGAATGGGATGCAGCCGGTTGTAGATTCGATTAATCGTCTGGTTGACTCCACTGTAAAAGCGCGGGAAGAAGAGCGGCGGATTGAACAGTCTAAGGATGACTTGATAACCAATATGAGTCATGACATTCGGACCCCGCTTACTTCCGTGATTGGTTACTTGACCTTATTAAAGCAGGAAGAGTTGAAAGACCCAGAAAAGGCTATGAAGTATATCAACATCGCTTACGATAAGGCCATTCAAATGCAACGTATGACTGAAGATTTGTTTGAATATACGAAGGTTAAACAAGTGGATACTAAGTTGGCCATTAACCGGATCAATGTGGTCCGTATGGTAGAACAAATTACGGTAGAATTTGAATTAGAAGCCCATAAAGTCGGCCGTGAATTTCAAATTGTGGCCGAACCGGATGACAATATCCTGGTCGATATTGACCCAGAAAAATTTGTGCGTATCTTTTCTAATTTATTTACCAATGCCTTTAAATATGGTGGAAAGGGTAAGTATATCAGGATTTCAATCTATCAAGACCAAGAAAAGACCAAGTTTGTCGTTGAAAATGACGGTGCTAAGATTCCTAAGGGGCAACTGAAGGACCTATTCCAGAGATTTTATCGGGGGGATAAATCTCGAACTGAGCCACAGACGGGTAGTGGTTTGGGGTTAGCGATTACGCAATCGATTATTGAACTGCACCGTGGTGAAATTCACGCGGAGTCGGACCATAAAGGGACGCGGTTCATTTTCACCATTCCTAATCGCTTTGAAGATTTAGATGATCATGTAGAAATGGAGCGAATGTAAGTGAAGAATAAGTTGACAAAAGTTTTGACTACAGCATTGGTTGCCTTGTTAGGCCTCAATTTGGCCCAAGTGCCGATGGCTGTGTTAGCAACTGAAAATACAACTGTAGACACTAGTCAAGCGAGTGAGGCGACCAGTGGTACGGTAGCAGAATTTTCAGAAGAAATTGCGACAAATTACGGGTTGGATATCGATGCCGCGATGGCCATTGATAGTGAATCTGGCCAAATTTTATATGACCAAAATGGGGCCGAGTTACACGGGATTGCTTCATTGACCAAGTTAATTGCCTTGTTTGTTATATATGATGAAATTGCAGCAGGAAATTTGTCGTTTGACACTAAAGTACCTGTCTCGGAGGCAGTTTCAGCGCTTTCCGTAGCGGCTGGTTTATCTAATGTGCCATTAGAAGAATCAAATGATTATTATACAGTGGATGCTTTAATTGATGCTGCTGTGATTGGGTCAGGGAATGCAGCTGTAGTTGCCTTGGCTGAATATATTGCTGGCTCAGAGCAAGCTTTTGTTGAAATGATGAGTGACAAATTAACCGAACTCGGCATCAAAGACTTCGAACTATATACCGCTTCAGGTCTAGCTGGTTCATGGTTAACCACAACTGATGGTTCTGCGTCACCGTACTCAATTGACCAAGAAAATATGATGCAGGCTCGCGACATCTTGTTCGTGGCCCGTGAAATCGTCAATGAATATCCGGATGTTTTAGAACGGTCTAATGTCACTTCAAAAGAATTCCAAGTATCGGATACGGAGACTTATACTTTAGAGAGCACCAACCTGTTTCTACCAGGCAATGCCTACGAACGTGACGACGTATCTGGTCTTAAAACAGGGACTGAATCTATTGCCGGTCGTTGTATCATCATCATGAGTCAAATCGATGGTCGCGACATCATGCTTGTGACCTTAGGTGCTGAAACAGAAGATGAACGGTATGTAAATACAGGCACATTACTGACTGCCCTACAAGAAAATCTTGCTTATACTACCCTTTATGAAGAAGGTACCCCTTGGTTGCCTGCTGATAACGTAGCTATTTACCAAGGTGTCGTTAGTGGCGTAGATCTGAATTATGCCAAAACGAATGCCCTATTCTTACCTTACAATTATGATTTAGAAAATAATTCGACTACAACTTATGATGCAGCCTTCCAATATGACGCTGTAGGGAATTTGGCGCTTACAGCGCCATTGTCAGTGGACCAATCAATTAATACTTTCAATACGATGGTAAACTTTGATGAGAGTCTCTTTAACCAATTGGACATGTCAAATGCCATTGTACCAGCAGAAGATGTCGATAAGGTCAGCATTGTTGTACAAGTGGCCCGGATCATGGAAGATTTATTTAAAGGCTGGAAGGAAGATATCCAAGGCGTTTTTAGTTAATAACAATATAGATTTTCAAGAAATGAAATACTCGTATTTCTCAAATTATTTATAAATTTATCTAGAGACGGACACACTTCGTTTTTTGTACAGGCCTGAACTACACTGTTTGTAAAAGAATTATATTTTTTCGCTAAAGTCATGATATCTTGTCATGACTTTTTTACGTTTCTGTAGAAGCTTATTTGTGACTTTATAGAAGTGCTTTGTACGAAGCAGCCTAGATTTGAGTGTTGCTTAATTTTGCGTAGGTGAAGTGACAGCCACAAGTGAAAGTGTCAACTATCTATAAATGACTTTTTTCCCAGCTCTGCCCATGTCTAAATGACTTTATTAACACCTAATTTGAGGCAATTGACTTTTATTTCACTCAAATATATAATGGAGGCAATAAAAGAAAGTATCGATTGTGACTAGTAATATAGGCTGATTTCTAGAGAACTTGCGGCAGGTGAAAGCAGGTAATTAAGCGATATGAATCCACACAATCACTGACTACGAATATGAGGATATTATCCTAATTAAGTAGAACCGGGTTAGCCGTTATCTAATGAGCGTAAGACATAGTATTTTTGTGTCTTAAAGTAGGGTGGCACCGCGCAATAATATATGAACTTCAAGCTATTTCGTCCCTTCCATTTTTTGGGAGACCGAAATAGTTTTTTTATTTTTACTTACTATAGGAGGAAAAGAAATGATTGATATTAAATTACTAAGAGACAACTTTGATGCGACTGCTGAGAAATACGCTAGCCGTGGGGTTGCGAAAGACGAATTAGAGAAATTAATTGATTTAGACGGCCAACGTCGTGAAGTGATTTCTCAAACAGAGACCTTAAAGGCTGAACGTAATGCTGTTTCTGATGAAATTGGTTTATTACGCCGTAACAAAGAAAATGCGGATGATAAAATTGCCCGCATGAAAGAAGTAGGGGAAGAAATCCTTGTTTTAGACGAAAAACTGGCTAAATTGGATGAGCAAGTAACTTACATCATGGATCGTTTACCAAACTTACCACATGATTCAGTACCAGTTGGTACAGATGAAGATGACAACGTTGAAGTGCGTCGTTGGAGCCAAGCCCCTGAGTTTGATTTTCAACCAAAAGCTCACTACGAAATTGGTGAAGAATTAGGTATTTTAGACTTTGAACGTGGTGCTAAAGTTTCAGGTGCCCGCTTCCTTTACTACCGTGGTTTAGGTGCCCGTTTAGAGCGTGCAGTTTATAACTTTATGTTAGACCAACACCAAGAAGAGGGTTACGAAGAAATCATTCCTCCTTACTTAGTGAATGACAAAGCTATGTATGGTACTGGTCAATTCCCTAAATTTACAGAAGATGTCTTCTCAACAACTAACGAAGATCGTCACCTAACATTGATTCCAACAGCCGAAGTACCTTTAACAAACTATTTTGCTAATGAAATCATCCCAGGTGAAAATTTACCAATCTACTTCACAGCAATGTCTCCAAGTTTCCGTTCAGAAGCCGGGTCTGCTGGTCGTGATACTCGTGGTTTGATTCGTTTACACCAATTCCAAAAAGTTGAGATGGTAAAATTCGCACGCCCAGAAGATTCTTATGAAGAATTAGAAAAAATGGTTACAAATGCTGAAAATATCCTACAAAAATTAAACTTACCTTATCGTGTCATCACATTATCAACTGGAGACATGGGCTTCTCTGCAGCCAAAACTTATGACTTAGAAGTATGGGTACCAGCGCAAGAAACATATCGTGAAATTTCTTCATGTTCAAATACTGAAGCTTTCCAAGCGCGCCGTGCTTTAATTCGTTTCCGTAATGCAAATGGTAAACCAGAATATGTACATACATTAAATGGGTCTGGTTTAGCAGTTGGACGTACAGTAACAGCTATTCTAGAAAACTACCAAAACGCTGATGGGTCAGTAACAATCCCTGAAGCATTAGTCCCTTACATGGGTGGTATTACAGAAATCACAAAAGAAAATGCATCTGGCGTTTCAAAATTAAAATAATGTAATACAATAGAGATGGATTAATTTCTTTTTAATATAACGAAAGGGGCAATTAGGATGTCTAAAGAAACAGCAGTATTTGCCGGCGGATGTTTCTGGTGTATGGTACAACCATTCGAAGAAATGGACGGTATTGAAAAAGTGACATCAGGTTACACTGGTGGACATAAAGAAAATCCTACATATGAAGAAGTTTGCTCGGGAACAACCGGTCATACAGAAGCAGTTGAGATTGAATTTGATAATGAAAAAATAAGCTATCCAGAATTGCTTGATATTTATTGGCAACAAACAGACCCAACTGACGCAATGGGTCAATTTGTTGATCGTGGTGATTCTTATCGACCTGAAATCTTTGTGAACAGTGAAGAACAGGCAGAAGCTGCAGAGAAATCTAAAGCAGCCTTAGATGCGAGTGGTCGTTTTAGCAAACCAGTTCTAACACAAATCACGAAAGCATCAACTTTCTGGCCAGCAGAAGATTACCACCAACAATTCTACAAAAAGAATCCAGCCCACTATAAACGTTATAGTGAGTTATCTGGACGTAAAACATTCATCCAAGATAGTTGGGAAGAAGCTTAAACGCTATATTTCACTATAAAGAATTTAGGAGATCCTAGGTATATTATCTAGGGTCTTTTATTTTTTGAAGAAATACGAAAAAGAGGTTTACAAGAACCTAGAAAGGTGATAATATATTTTTCAGACGTTATTATTGTTTCTGTTGAAACAGAGAAGAACATTAAAAAAAATGTTGACTTCAATCAGCTGAACATGGTAATATCTAATAGTTGCGTTACAGCGTAACAACAACCGAGAAAACAACATTTTAAATAACTTTTAAAAAGTTGTTGACTTCCAGTCAAACGCGTGATAACATTAAATAGTTGTCACAAGGGCGACGAGATAGACCTTTGAAAACTGAACAAAGAAGACAAACCAAAAATTGTGTATGGAATCATTTGATTCCAACAATTAAAAGTAGTGAGAACTACT